>JARIBR010000052.1 GCA_029258695.1 Quadrisphaera sp. | reverse complement strand
CGGCCCCCTCCGCTTCCGTGAGACCGGCCCGAGCACTCAGCCTCCCGAGGTGTCGCAGCCGCACTCGGTCGGCATCTCGGTCACCTGCGAGGGACAGAGCGGTCTCGCCGCCATAGGCCGGATAGGGCGCGATCGACACGAGGTCGTAAGCGGGCGACAGCACGGGACGACGAGGGTCTCGATAGATCAGCGACCAGTTCTTGAGGTGCGCGTCGCTGTTGTCGACGAGGAGGTTGAGCGCGAGCCGCCGGACGAGCTCGCCCACAGAGTCATCGTCATGGCCCCGGCGTACGAGACCCGCAAGCCCCTCGTACATTCCGCGATACTTGAGGTCGTCGGGTGTCGGGTGGATGTTTCGCACCTGGGCGAAGTCCTCGATGTGGACCAGCGAGCGGTCAGGGCCACGGTCGAACCGCTCGATCGCGAAGGCCTTCTGCTCGCCGGAGTCCCACAGGGAGTCGAAAGTGTCCGGCAGCTCTCCTCGCGACATGAGCCGCGTCGGCGGGACGTCGATGCCGCTGCGACGCGCCAGCTCCATGGTGGCGTGCTCGACGACGGGCAGATGCGGGTGGGTCGCGTCCGGGAACTTCACGATCCAGTCGCCGAGCGCGCCGCCCAGCGGGAGTACCAGCCGGTCACCAGCAGCCACCATGGACAGCTTCAGCTGGACACCGGCGAGGGAATAGCGGGCTCGGACGTCCACGGAGTCATCAGGCGCCTTGATGTCTGGCGGCAGGGGCGCGACGGCGTCCGCGCCGGGGACGCCGCCTCCAGGGATCGACAGGACGGTCACCGCCCCGGGGAGATCGTGCCCCACCTCGGCGAGAAGTTCCATCTCGCGCTGCTCCGAGACCCCGCGCTGCCGCGCGACCCAACCTCGCTGGACCCCTTCCGGCAGCAGGTTGGAGAACCACGGCGGCAGACGCAACGCTGAGGCATGGACGCGGTCGAGGTCTTGCTCGAAGATCTGGCCGAGCACGGGACGATGGGGGTCGTCGACATAGGACCGGAGCAGCGTGAACTGCACGTGATCGCCGCGCTGTCGCAGCACGCCGACGAAGTGGCCGCTCAACCAGACGCCGAAGTGGTGCTCAGCGAGCGACATCGGCCGCCTCAGCGTCCGCGACCAGCATGTCGAGGTTGGGACCGTCGTCTTGCTCCCATTCGCACACGCGGTCGAGGAATGCACGCTGTGCCGCCTCGAGCCTCTGCGATCGACGCACGGTGACGCGGCCAGGCTCCGGTCCTCGTAGAACGTCGAGGTCGGCTGGCTCGATCGCGTGAGAGTCGAGGACAGCGGGGCTAGCAGCCATCAGGGCGTCGATGGCGTCGCCCTCACGGTCGCGCTCGGCCACGAGCAGCAACCTGTTTCCGGCGACGCGCTCTTGGCCTCCGCGACGACCAGGGATGAGGGGGACGACGACGTCGGCAGCCGTCGGCCGGTCGCCAAGCACGCGACGCAACTCCTCCGGCTGCACATCGTCTGCGTCGTGGAGGCTCTGGGGATGGGAGGCCCACATGGCGCACAGGAGCACCTTGGACGCGGCCGTGTTGGCCCGGAAAGGTTCGACCGAAGGGTAAGCGGGAGCCTGGCGGGCGACCATGGCCATGAGACCTTCGACGCTCCCGACCTCGTCGTCCGGCAGCACCTTGCGGTTCGCCATCCGGCTCACCCCGGTCGTGCTTCGCGGCACGAGGTTCGTGCCGATGACGGCTGCGCGCCAGAAGAACCGGCGCAACAGCCGCTGGTGCCTCGGGGACGGGTGGGGATGATGGGCCAGGAATCGGGCGAGCATCACCAGCAGGTATTGGTTCGGCAGGAATGACTGGTGGGGAACTCCGGCGACGTTCTCGAGGAACCCGATCGCGGCGACGGCGGCGTCGGCTCCACCCCGGTAGGCGGCGTCCGGCTTTTCGAGGGCCGCGAAGGCGTCGCGCCCCTTTTCGGCGGGCTCGAACTCGTTGCGGATCTCACGCGAGACGTCCGCGCCTCGCCGGGCGAGAAGGATCTGCGCGACCAGCCGCTGGTCGAACGTACCAAATCCTGTCCTCGCCTGAACTTCCTCGGCCAAGGATCGGGGCGAGACGTCGCCGACTGCCACGGTAGCACCGTGCAGGGCCTCGAACACCTCTCCGCGATCCAATTTCTTGCCAGCATTGTCCTCCGGTCGAAGATGCTGCGGAGCACTTCCTCATCATCTTGTTTCACGACATACGCCGGCAGGCGAAGATCACGTAGGGTCTTGGCGGCAGAGGCAGCGCCGTCGAACCGGTCCATAAGTTCGGGTCGGTCACGGAACCACGTGAGCAGAGCGCTTCCGTCAAAGAGCACGGGCGCGGGCACCCACGTGTCGCTCGGATGTCCGGGCCGCCCGGTGAAGGCGTCGTCGTCGAGGTCGTAGCCGACGGCGAAGCTGGCGTGGGCGGCCCCTGCCTCGGTCAGCGCCGCCGCGAGGGCGGTGATGCGCTGCTGACCGTCGACGACGTAGTAGGCCGAGCCCGCCGGCGCGTCGATCCTCAGCGGCCCGAGGATCACCTGCTCTGCCGGCGCGCTCCGCTGCCACAGCAGGAGGCTCCCCACCGGGAATCCCTTGAGCACGGAGTCGAAGAGGAGGACCACGTCACGCCGGTCTCACTTCAGACCCCGCTGAAAGGCCGGAACCCTGATGCTCCCCTCGCGGGCGAGGGCGACGAGGTCCTCCAGCGGGAAGGTCTCTGCGGACGGTCGGGTGCGCAGGCCAGTCACTGTTGCAGTAAGTCTGAGCGGTACGACGGTGGCGGTGCGGTCGCGCCGACCTCGTCGCAGCTGCTTCCACCGCTGCCATGAGCGTCCGGTGCGCGACGACATCGCGGTGACGGGCATGACGACCTGCCGGTGGGGCTCTGCCATGGGTCCCTGCACCGAGCGGGGACCTCAGGCACGCGACGCCCCGCGAGGAGCCGCACCGGCCCCCGCTCGACGGGCGAGCACCGCACCGCCTCCCCGCTCGAGCGTGTAGACGTGAACGGTCTACATCGATAGAGTTCACTGATGTCTACCGGCACCACGACCGTACGGCTCACCACGGAGACGGCCCAACGCATCGCCGCGCTGCGCGTCAGCGACGGCAGGTCGACGGACAGCGTGGTGCGCGAGGCGCTCGACGCCCTCTACTGGGCACGCATGGCCGACGCCGCCCGGCGGGAGACCCCCGAGCGGCGTGAGGAGCGAGAGGCCGAGGGCGCGCTGTGGGACCGTGCCGCGGCTGCTGACGGCGCACCGAGACGGTGACCCTGTCGCGCGGTGACGTCGTCCGAGTCGACCTGAGCGTGCCGATCGGGCACGAGGCCGGCTATGAGCGGCCAGCCGTGGTCGTCTCGCACGACCGCCTGGCCGCGACCGGACTGGTCGTCGCCTGTGCCATCACCCGCACCCCGCACGGCTGGCCGAGCCACGTGGAGGTCGAGCCGGCGCAGTCAGGGCTGCGCGAGGTCTCCTACGTCCAGACCGAGCAGGTGCGCACCCTCAGCACCCGGCGCGTGCTGGCGGTCGTCGGCCACCTGGACGTCATGGCGCTGATAGCCGTCGAGAGCCGGTTGCGCACGAACCTCGCGCTCTGACCGCACCGGATCCTGTGCGGTTCCCGCCGAGGGCGCCGCTGCGCTCGGTCACTCCACGAGGACGACATCGAGGCGCCGCGGGCCGTGCACGCCCTCGACACGCTCCAGCTCGATGTCGGACGTCGCGCTCGGGCCCGAGACGAAGGTCAGCGGGTGCGTCGGGTCCAGCCGTGCCAAGGCCTCGGGGACGGTCCCCACGACGTCGGCGGCGAGCACCACGCAGACGTGGTGGTCGGGGACCAGGGTCAGGAGCCGTCGTCCTTGGGCGGGGTCACCGGCGTCGAGGACCAGCGTGCCGGTCTCGGCGATCGCCACGGCGCAGCCGGTGACGACGGCGTCGACGTCGTCGAGCCGGTCGGGGTCGAGCAGGTCGGGGTCGCCGTCGCGCACGACGTCGACGCCGCTGCCGACGGACCGGCCGCCGCCGAGCCAGCGCGGCTCGAGGCCGGGCGGCGTCGCCACCCGGTCAGCGCCGTCGAGCAGGCCCGCCACCACCTCCGCGATGCCCGCGACGCCGTCCACGCGCGTGACGGTGGCCCGGTAGTCCTCGATCCGCTCCACCAGCAGGTCGAGCGCACCCGGGCTGCCGGGGTCGTGCTCGCCGCGCCGCAGGTACTCGCGCGGCGACGCTGCGGGCGTCCCGCCGCGGGGTGCGCCGGCGTCGCGGGCGTCGCGCAGCCGCGTGAGCACCTCCTCCCGGGCGCTCATGACGCGTCACCAGCGCTCGCCCCACCGGGACCACGGGTCCGCGTCCACCACTGCCGGAACGTCTCCTCGGGCGGGGACGGCACGTCCCGGGCGGCGGTCCACCGCGAGGCGGGCCACGGCAGGGCGGTGATGCGTCCCTTCGACCCGGCGAGGGCCCGCAGAGGCTTCAGGCCTAGTTCGGCGGCGGCGAAGCGCCGGGGACCGGCCATGGCCTGCGCGGCGGCGGCCATGGCCAGGTCCTGCGCGGTGGGCTTCTCGTGGGAGGCCACCGACGCGGCGCGCTGCTGGACGAGGAGGTTCGGGATGTCGATGCGCACCGGGCAGGCGTCGAAGCACGCCCCGCACAGCGTCGAGGCGTAGGGCAACGAGGCGTTGGGGTCGTCGGGGCCGGAGATGCCGGTCATCATCGGGGAGAGCACCGCCCCGATGGGCCCCGGGTACACCGACCCGTAGGCGTGACCGCCGGCCCGCTCGTAGACCGGGCAGACGTTCAGGCACGCCGAGCAGCGGATGCAGTGCAGCGCCGAACGTCCGGCCTCGTCGGCGAGCACCGCGCTGCGACCGTTGTCGAGGAGCACCAGGTGGAACTCCTGCGGCCCGTCGTCGGGCGTCACGCCCGTCCACGTGGACGTGTAGGGGTTCATCCGCTCCCCGGTCGAGCTGCGCGGCAGCAGCTGGAGGAAGACCTCGAGGTCGGACCAGGTGGGAACCACCTTCTCCACGCCCATGAGGGTGATGAGCGTCCTCGGCAGCGTCAGGCACATCCGCCCGTTGCCCTCGGACTCCACGACGGCGAGCGTCCCGGTGTCGGCGACGGCGAAGTTGGCGCCGCTGACCGCCACCTGCGCGGAGAGGAACTTCGCCCGCAGGTGGCTCCGGGCCGCCTCGGCGAGCCGGGCCGGGTCGTCGGTCAGGTCCGGGTCGACGCCCGGCATCTCGGCGAGGAACGTCTCGCGGATCTCCGCGCGGTTCTTGTGGATCGCCGGGACGAGGATGTGACTGGGGCGGTCGTCGCCCAGCTGGACGATGAGCTCGGCGAGGTCGGTCTCCGTGACTGCGATCCCCGCTGCCTCGAGGTGCTCGTTGAGCCCGGTCTCCTGGGTGGCCATCGACTTGACCTTGACCACCGCGTCCGCCCCGGCAGCCCGCACGAGACCGGCGATGACCTCGTTGGCCTCCTGGGCGTCCCTGGCCCAGTGCACGGTGCCGCCGCGTGCGGTCACGTTCTCCTCGAGCTCGACCAGCAGCTCGGGCAGGCGCGCCATGACGTCGGTCTTGATCGTGCTGCCGGCGACCCGCAGGTCTTCCCAGTCGGGGACCTCGCCCACCACCGACGCGCGCTTGGCGCGGATGAGCGACGTGGCCTTGCCGAGGTTGCGGCGCAGCTGGGTGTCGGCGAGCGCCCCGCGCGCCGCCCGCGGGAAGGACTCCTCCCCGCGCAGGTGCCCCACGCCGGCGGGGGCGTGGACGGCGCCCCTCACCGTGGGGGTGGGTAGGTCGGTCGTGGTCACAGCGGTGCCTCCTCCGTCGACGCGCCCTCGCGCTCGCTGCGCGGGGCCTGCTCTCGCACCGGAGCCTGCGCCGTCGAGGCGAGGATCTCGGCCAGGTGTACCGTCCTCACCCCCGTCCGCAGCCGCCCCAGGCCCCCGCCGATGTGCATGAGGCACGAGGAGTCGCCGGCGCTGCAGACCTCCGCGTCGCTGGCCAGCACGTTCGCCATCTTGTCCGCCAGCATCGCGGTGGACGTGTCGGCGTTCTTGATCGCGAAGGTGCCGCCGAAGCCGCAGCAGACCTCCGCGTCGGGGAGGTCGACGAGCTCCAGGCCCCGCACCGCACGCAGCAGGGACAGCGGCTTGTCGCCGACCCTCAGCATCCGCAACGAGTGGCACGTCGGGTGGTAGGTGACGCGGTGCGGGTAGTAGGCCCCCACGTCGGTGACGCCGAGGACGTCGACGAGCAGCTCGGACAGCTCGAAGGTCCGGGCCGCCACGGCCTCGGCACGCTGGGCCAGCACCTCGTCACCGGCGCGGCGGGCCACCATCGCGTGCTGGTGGCGGACGCACCCGGTGCACGAGCCCGAGGGGGCCACCACCGCGTCCCACGTGCCGTCGGCGACGGGGCCGAAGACGTCCACGTGGTGGCGGACCAGGGGCAGCGCCTGGTCGAGGTACCCGGTGTTGACGTGCATCTGCCCGCAGCAGGTCTGGGCGGAGGGGAAGATCACCTCGTGACCGAGACGCTCGAGCAGCTCGGTGGTGGCCTGCACGACGCGGGGGAACATCGCGTCCCCGAGGCAGGTGGCGAGCAGGGCGATCCTCATGGGTCACTCTTGCACAGCGGGCCGGCCGCGTCACCCCTCGTCGCGGACGCCGGCCTCCAGCCGCCGCACGATCGGACGGTCCACCGCCAGCCAGTCGACGTCGGACCACTGCCCCGGCCCGAGCCAGCGCAAGGCGTCGTGGTCGGGACCGGCCGACGGCTCGGTGAGCGCGCGCGCCAGCCACACGCGCATCCACCCCCGCGCGGACCCGGGCGCCGAGGAACCGGCGAGCGTCGGCAGCGGCCACGCCCCGGCCCACGCGTCGTCGGGAGGCCCGCTCACCTCCTCGTCGCCGGTGACCTCGCGCAGCACCTCGTCGCCGAGCTCCACGGCGATCGACAGCTCCTCGTCGAGCTCACGGCGCAGCGCGTCCCGGGGGTCCTCCCCGCGCTGCAGCTTCCCACCGGGCAGCTCCCAGCCACCGGCGAGCGCAGGAGGGCCCGTCCGGCGGGCGGCGAGCAGGCGGGTGGGCCGGACCAGGTCGTCGACGATCGCCGCTCCCACCACGAGCACGGTCCCACCCTGCCAGGTGGAGGACTGCTGCGCCGGAGGTGCGGGAGCGTCGCCGCACCACCCAGCGGAGCCTCCCCTGCGTTGCGCGGACGCACGGGGCGACCCATCCTGCGACGGTGAGCCACGAGAGCGACCCAGCCGTCCCGCCCCGGGCGATCACCCACCCGGAGGAGGCTCACACGGCCTCGCTGGGCTCACGCCTGAACTGGTTGCGCGCCGGGGTGCTCGGCGCCAACGACGGCATCATCTCCACCGCCGGGATCGTCGTCGGCGTCGCGGGCGCCACCCCCGGCCCCGGCGCCGTGCTCGTCGCGGGGGTCGCCGCGATGGTCGCCGGTGCGCTGTCGATGGGCGGCGGTGAGTACGTCTCGGTCTCCACGCAGGCCGACACCGAGTCTGCCGCTCTCGCGAAGGAGCGCGCCGAGCTGGAGACGATGCCGGACGTCGAGCTCGAGGAGCTCGCCGGTCTCTACCGCGATCGGGGGCTTCCGGCGTCCCTCGCCCACGAGGTGGCCGTCGAGCTCACGGCGCGCGACGCCCTGGCCGCTCACGCGGAGATCGAGCTGGGCATCGACCCCTACGAGCGGTCGAACCCGTGGCAGGCGGCCATCACGTCGATGCTGGCGTTCGTCCTCGGGGCCCTGCTCCCGCTGCTCGCGATCTCCCTCCCTCCGGTCAGCGCCCGCGTGCCCGTCACCCTCGTCGCCGTCACGGCGGCGCTGACCCTCACCGGGTGGGCCAGCGCCCGCCTGGGTGACGCCCCCGCGCGCCCCGCGGTGGTGCGCAACGTGGTGGTCGGGCTGCTCGCGATGGCCGTGACGTTCGGCATCGGCACGCTCCTCGGCGGAGCCGTCTGACCTCCACGTCGAGCAGCACTTCGTCGACCCGGTGCGGTGGCACGACTCGATCCCCCAGCACTTCGTCGAACGAGTGCGGTGAGACACCCCTGTCCGCCAGCACTTCGTCGACGAAGTGCTGGGCGAGCTCGGGGAGGAGGCTCAGGCCAGGGCGGCCGCGGGCTCGACGACGGGCAGGTCGTGGGCCTCGCCCACCGGGGCGCTGGTCAGCTGCCCGCCGACCGTGGTGAGCCCCGCGGCCAGGGCCGGCGAGGAGACGGCTGCGCCGCGCACCCCCTCGTCGGCGACGGAGACGAGGTAGGGCAGCGTCGCCGACGTCAGCGCGAGGGTCGAGGTGCGCGCCACGGCGCCGGGGATGTTCGCCACGCAGTAGTGCACGACGCCCTCCTCGACGTAGGTGGGCTCGGAGTGGGTGGTCGGGCGCGAGGTCTCGAAGCACCCACCCTGGTCGATCGCGATGTCGGCGACCACGCTGCCGTCGCGCATCGCCGCGATCATCGCCCGGTCCACCAGCTTCGGGGCCTTGGCGCCGGGGATCAGCACCGCACCGATGACGACGTCGGACTCCTCCACGTAGGCGGCCAGGCGCGCCCGGTTCGAGATGACGAGGTCGGCGCGGCCCTCGAAGATGTCGGAGAGGTAGGCCAGCCGTGCCGGGTTGGTGTCGAGGACGCGCACGATGGCCCGCATGCCCAGGGCGATCTTCGCGGCCTCGGTCCCGGAGACGCCTCCGCCGATGATGGTCACCTTGGCCGCCGGTGTCCCGGGCACACCGCCGAGCAGCAGCCCTGCCCCACCGGCCGAGGACTCCAGGTGGTGTGCGGCGGCCTGCACGGACATCCGGCCCGCGACCTCGGACATGGGCGTCAGGAGGGGAAGCCGCCCGTCCTTCCCGGTCACCGTCTCGTAGGCGATGGAGTCGAGGCGGCGCTCGAGCAGGAAGTCGGTCAGCCCTCGGTTCGCCGCGGCGTGCAGGTAGGTGACGAGCTGCTGGCCCTCGCGGAAGCGGTGGAACTCGTCGGGGACGGGCTCCTTGACCTTGACGATGAGGTCGGCCGCGGCGAAGACGGCGTCCGCGTCGTCGAGGATCTCCGCTCCCACGGCGGCGTACTCGTCGTCGCTGAAGCGCGACCCGGTGCCCGCACCGGCTTGGACGAGCACGCGGTGCCCGTGGTGGACGAGCTCGTTGGCCCCGTCCGGCGTGAGGGCCACGCGCTTCTCGTTGTTCTTGATCTCTGAGGGGACACCGACGGTGGTGGTCATCGCGGAATGCTGCCAGACCCGCCCCGCGACCTCACCTCACCCCCCGGCGTTCACCAAGCCGCTGCCGGGGATCGCATCGAGCAGGGCGCGTGTGTACTCCTGCTGGGGGTTCTCGAAGACCTCGTCGGTCGTGGCCTGCTCGACGAGGCGTCCGTCCTGCATGACGCACACGTCGTCGGCGATCTGACGGACCACGGCGAGGTCGTGGGTGATGAACAGGTACGTCAGCCCCAGGCGGGCCTGGAGGTCGTTGAGCAGCGTGAGGACCTGCGCCTGCACCAGCACGTCGAGCGCGGAGACCGCCTCGTCGCACACGATCATCTCCGGCTCCAGCGCCAGGGCGCGGGCGATGGCGATGCGCTGGCGCTGACCGCCGGAGAGCTCGTTGGGGTAGCGCGACATCACCGAGCCGGGCATCTGCACCTGGTCGAGCAGCTCGCGGACCTTGGCCTCGCGAGACTTCTTGTCGCCGACGCGGTGGAGCCTCAGCGGCTCCTCGATGGTGCGGTAGATGCTGAACGTGGGGTCGAGGGAGCCGTAGGGGTTCTGGAAGATCGGCTGCACCCGCCTCCGGAAGGCGAACTGGTCCTTGCTGCTCAGACCGGAGACGTCGGTCCCGTCGAAGAGGACCCGGCCCGACGTCGGGGTCTCGAGCCCGAGCACCATGTTCGCCACGGTGGACTTCCCCGAACCGGACTCCCCCACCACCGCGGTGGTGGTGCCCCGCCGCACCGAGAAGGAGACGTCGTCGACCGCCTTGAGCGGCTCACCGCGTCGCCCGGACCCCCTGATGGTGAAGGACTTGCAGAGGCTCTCCACGCGCAGGACGTCGGTGCCGGCGTCCGCCCCGGCCTTCGCCGCGGTCTCGCCGACGTGGCTCTGCGACGCGGTGACGACGTCGGCGCGCGCGGTGGTGGACTCCAACCGGCGCGAGGACAGCGATGGCGCCGACTCCACGAGGCGCTTGGTGTAGGGGTGCTGGGGGTCGGTGAGGATCTGGCGCGCGGGCCCGGACTCCACGATGCGCCCCCGGTACATCACCACGAGCTGCTCCGCGCGCTCGGCGGCGAGGCCGAGGTCGTGGGTGATGAGGAGCACCGCGACCCCGAGCTCCTGGGTGAGACCGCCCAGGTGGTCGAGGATGGTGCGCTGGACGGTGACGTCGAGGGCGGACGTCGGCTCGTCGGCGATGAGCAGCTTGGGGCGGGCGGCCAGCCCCGTCGCGATGAGCGCCCGCTGGCGCATGCCGCCGGAGAACTCGTGCGGGTACTGCTTCGCTCGACGCTCGGCGTCCCCCAGACCGGCCTCGGTGAGCAGCTCGGCGGCCCGCTTCTTCGCGTCCTTGCCCCGCAGGTCGGTGTTGACGCGCAGCGCCTCGGCCACCTGGTACCCGATGGTCCACACCGGGTTGAGGTTCGACATCGGGTCCTGCGGCACCATCCCGATGGAGGAGCCGCGCAGCGCGACCACCTCCTTGGCGTCGATCTGCACCACGTCGCGGCCCTCGAAGAAGATCTTCCCGCCGGTGACGCGCCCGTTGCCGGGCAGGAGCCCGATGACGGCGGCCGCGGTCGTGGACTTGCCCGAGCCGGACTCTCCCACGATCGCCACGGTCTGCCCGGGATAGATCGTGAGGTTGGCGCCGCGCACCGCGGGCACGTCCTCGCCCTGCGGTGAGCGGAAGGAGACGTCGAGGTCCCGCACCGCGAGGAGCGGTTCGTCGCCGGGCTGCGGGCCGCTCGCGGCACGTCGGGCGCTCTCGGCGGTGGTCCCCGTCTCGTCCAGGTCCACCGCGTCGTCGTGGCGGGCGATCTCGCTCATCGTGACTTCGCCTTCGGGTCCAGGGCGTCGCGCAGGGCGTCGCCGATGAAGATGAACGACAGCACCGTGAGGCTCAGCGCCACGGCGGGGAAGAGCAGCTTGGAGGGGTCCGAGCGCAGCACCGACTGGGCGCGGTTGATGTCCCCGCCCCACGAGACGACGCTGGCGTCGAGCCCGATGCCCAGGAAGGACAGCGTGGCCTCCGCGCCGATGAAGGTGCCGAGCGTGATGGTCGCGATGACGATCACCGGGGGCAGCGCGTTGGGGACCACGTGGGTGATCAGCGTCTTCACGCGCGAGGCCCCGAGCGCCCGGGCCGCGGTGACGTAGTCGGCGCCGCGCAGCGAGATCACCGACCCGCGGGCGATGCGCGCCACCTGGGGCCACCCGAACGCGGCGAGCACCGCGGCCACGACCCACACCGTGCGCTCCGGGAAGGCCTGCATCCCGACGATCGCGCCGAGGAGGAAGGGCACCGCGAAGAAGATGTCCACCAGGCGCGAGATGAGGGTGTCCCAGATGCCGCCGTAGAACCCGGCCACGGCGCCGAGGATCCCCCCGACGAGCACCACGAGCGCCGTGCCGATGACGCCGACGACCACCGAGGCGCGCGCGCCGTAGAGGACCCGGGAGTAGATGTCGCAGCCCTGGCGGTCGAACCCGAAGGGAGCCCCCTCCTGCGGACCACCGAGGGTGTTGCTGAGGTCGCAGCGCGTCGGGTCGGTGTTCGTCAGCGCGCCGGGGAAGATCGCGATGAAGATGAAGAACAGCCCGATGAGCGCGCCGATGATGAACAGCGGGCGCTTGCGCAGGGTTCGCCACGCGTCCGCCCAGAGGCTGCCCGATGGCGCCTCCTCGTCGACGCTGTCGGTGTCCCGGAGGCGGGTCTCCTCCAGGTCGGCGACGAAGGGTTCCTGGCCCTCGGCGTGCGCCATGCCGCCGGGGTCGGTGAAGCTGCGCAGGTTCGTGTCAGACATAGCGGATCCTCGGGTCGAGCACGGCGTAGAGGAGGTCGACGAGCAGCGAGGCGATGAGGTAGATCAGCACGAGCACCGTGGTGACGGTGACCACCGTGGGGCCTTCCCCGCGGATGATCGACTGGTAGAGCAGGTTGCCGATGCCGTTGATGTTGAAGATGCCCTCGGTGATGATCGCGCCGCCCATGAGCGCCCCGAGGTCGGTGCCGATGAAGGTGGCCACCGGGATGAGGGAGTTGCGCAGGACGTGCACGACGATCACCCGGCCGCGCGACAGGCCCTTGGCCGTGGCCGTCCGCACGAAGTCCGCCCGCAGGTTCTCGCCGATGGAGTCCCGCGTGAGCCGGAGGACATACGCGAAGGACAGCGACCCGAGCACCGCCGCGGGCAGCAGCAGCTCGACCCACCCCGGGTCGGGGCCGACGCTGGGACGCACCCACCCGAGCTTGAGCCCCAGGATGATCTGGGTGGTGAACCCGAGCACGAAGATCGGGATGGCGATGACCACGAGGGAGAGCACGAGCACCGCGGAGTCGAAGACCCCGCCGCGCCGCAGCCCGGCCCACAGCCCGGCGGCGATGCCGAGGACGGACTCGATGATCAGCGCGAGGACGGCGAGGCGGATGGTCACGGGGAACCGCTCGGCCACCACGTCGATGATCGGCCGACCGGAGAAGGAATTGCCCAGGTCCAGGGTGACGATGCCCTTGAGGAAGAGCAGGTACTGCACGATGAACGGCTCGTCGAGGTTGAACTGCTCGCGGATCTGCGCCGCCACCGCGGGGGTCGGCGCGCGGTCGCCGAACAGCGCGGTCACCGGGTCTCCCGGGAGCAGGAAGACCAGCGCGTAGACGAGCAGGGTGGCGCCGAAGAACACCGGGATGATCTGGAGCAACCTCCGACCGACGTACCAGGCCATGGTGTCCTCTCTGTGGCCTCACCCGTGAGGGGGCCGGCAGCTCTGCCGGCAGCGGAAGGGTCTGTGCGGGGACGGTACCGGCCCCGCGGGGGGTCGTCGGTGCGGGGTCAGGCAGCCGTGACCGCGTAGTAGATCGGCTGGCTGTTCCAGGAGAACTCGACGCCCTGGACGGCGTCCGACGCGTACCCGCCGGTGGCGTTGGCGTACCACAGCGGGATCGCCGGCAGGTCCCGGAAGAGGATGGCCTGGGCCTGCAGGAGGATGTCGTTGGTCTCCTCGATGGTCGAGGCAGCCTGGGACTGGGACAGCAGGTCGTCGAACTCCGGGTTGGAGTAGTCGCCGTCGTTGCTGCCGGCGCCCGTGGCGTAGATGGGCGCCAGGAAGTTGTACAGCCCGGGGGAGTCGCCCTGCCACCCGGTGCGGAACGCGCCCTCGATGGTCCGGTTCGTCACGTCGGTGCGCAGCTCGGCGAAGGTCGGGTAGGGCGCTCCCTGCGCCGAGATGCCGAGCACGTTGGCGATCTGGTTGCACGTCGCGTCCACCCAGCCCTGGTGCCCGCCGTCGGCGTTGTAGGCGATGGTGAACGTGCCCTCGTACGGCGCCATGGCCTCCGCCTGGGCCCACAGGTCCTGGGCGATGCCCTCGTCGAAGGTCAGCACCTCGTTGCCCTCGACGTCGTCCGTCCACCCGGAGATGACCGGGGAGGTGAAGTCGGCGGCCGGCGTGCGGGTGTCCTGGAAGATCGCCGCGGTGATCTCCGGGCGGTTGATGGCGCGGGAGATCGCGGCGCGGCGCAGCACGCCCTCCTCGCCGCCGAAGTTGGGGAGGCGCTCGGGGATGGTGAAGGACTGGAAGACCGCCGCCGGCTGGTTGATCGCCCCCTCGCCGAGGTCGGACTCGAAGGTCCCGAACGCCGAGTCCGGCACGGCCTCGAGCACGTCGAGGTTCCCGGCGACCAGGTCGTTGTAGCCGGTCTCCTGGTTCTGGTAGAAGACCAGGGTGAGCCCGCCGTTCTGGGCCTGGCGGTCGCCGGTGTACTCCGGGTTCGGCACGAGGTCGATCTGGACGTTGTGCTGCCAGGCGCCCTCCTGCGCGAGCATGTAGGGGCCGTTGCCGACGGGGTTCTCCCCGAAGGCCGCCGGGTCGTCCAGCGCCCCCTCGGGCAGCGGGTAGTACGCCGAGTAGCCCAGGCGCAGCGGGAAGTCCGCGGTCGGCTGGACCAGGCGCACCGTGAAGGTCTGCTCGTCGACGACCTCGAGGCCCGAGAGGGTCTCCGCGGTCGGCGGGTCCGCCTGCACGGCCTCGTAGCCCTCGATCGGCTCGAAGAAGTAGCTGGAGAGCTGGGCGTTGGTGCTCAGCGCGCCGTAGTTCCAGGCGTCGACGAAGCCCTGGGCGGTGACCGGGGACCCGTCGGAGAAGACCTGGTCCGCCTTGATGGTGATGGTGTACGTCTGCTGGTCGTCGGTCTCGATGGACTCGGCGACGTCGTTGATGGGCTCGCCCTGGGCGTCGTAGTAGACGAGGCCCGCGAAGATGGAGTCGAGGATGACGCCGCCGCCCACCTCGTTGGTGGACGTGGGGATCAGCGGGTTCTGGGGCTCGACGCTGCTGCCGGTGATGACGCGGCCCTCCGCGCCGCCCTCACCGCCGCCGCCGCTGCCGCCGTCGTCATCGCTGGAGCAGCCGGTGGCGACGAGCATGCCGCTCAGCGCGGCGCCGAACAGCACGTTGCGGCGTGTGGGCCGGAAGGGTCGGGTGGGGTCTGCGCTCATGGCGTCTCCTGGTGTCTCGGGGGGCTGGCATCGCCCCGTCGTCGTGGAACTTCACGCGTCCGGGCTGCGTGGACGCGCTGTGGAAGCCGTCGGTGGCCGCCGTCAGCGCTTGGCGCCGATGGTAGCCAGACCGCCTCCGCGATGATGGCCCCGGCACCCGCTCAGCGGGGCGGTTGTGGCGAAGAGGGTCGTGGATCGTCACCGGATCGTGAGGTGCTCGACCCGTGGGCGCCGCCCAGCTCCGGGCGCACCTCCGCGAAGTGGCAGGCGACGAGCTGGCCGGGCGCGCCGCCCCGCTCGACCAGCGGGGGTTGCTCGGTGGCACAGACGTCCTGGGCCTTCCAGCACCGGGTGCGGAACCGGCAGCCCGACGGCGGGTCCATCGGGGACGGCACGTCACCGTCGAGCAGGATGCGCTCGACCTTGTCGTCGGGGTCGGCGGTGAGGTCTCCGCTCGGCGCCGCGGAGACCAGGGCCTGCGTGTAGGGGTGCATGGCGCCGTCGTAGATGGCGTCACGGCCCCCGATCTCGACGATGCGCCCCAGGTACATCACCGCCACCCGGTCGGAGATGTGCCGCACGATCGACAGGTCGTGGGCGATGAAGATGTACGCCAGGCCCAGGCGCTCCTGCAGCTCCTCCAGCAGGTTGACCACCGCGGCCTGCACCGAGACGTCGAGGGCCGAGACGGGCTCGTCGAGGATGAGCAGCCGCGGCTCCAGCGCCAGGGCCCGCGCGATGCCCACGCGCTGGCGCTGGCCGCCCGAGAACTCGTGGGGGTAGCGGTTGCCGTGCTCCGGGGAGAGGCCGACGAGGGTCAGCAGCTCGGCCACCCTGGCCTTGCGACCCTCGGCATCGCCGTGCAGCCCGTGGATCTCCATGGGCTCGGCGATGATGTCGTTGATGGGCATGCGGGGGTTCAGCGAGGCGTACGGGTCCTGGAAGACGATCTGCACGTCGCGCCGGGCGGCCCGCAGGTCGCCCTTGGACAGCTGCGTGAGGTCGCGCCCCTCGAAGAGCACCTCGCCGGACGTGGGGGTGTGGAGCTGGAGGATCGCCCGCCCGGTCGTGGACTTCCCGCAGCCGGACTCGCCCACCACCCCGAGGGTCTCGCCCGCGTCGAGGGTGAAGGACACCCCGGAGACCGCCTCGACCTTCCCCACCACGCGCCGCAGCACCCCGCCGCCGCGCACGGGGAACTCCATGACGAGGTCGCGGACGTCGAGCAGGTGGCGCCCGGGCTCATCGGCGCCAGCGGCGGTCGCCCCGGCGCCCTGGTCGGAGATCGCGGTGCTCATGACGCCTGCCCCCTCGCGGTGGTGGTCTCGGGTCGGAAGAAGTCGATCGGGTCGTCGGCCGCCACGAGCCGGTCGCTGTGGTGGCACGCCGCGAGGTGCAGCGGCTCCGTGGAGCCGTCCTGGCGTTCCTGGCGGGTCAGCGCGGGCACCTCGCGGCGGCACACGTCGCTGGCCAGCGGGCACCGCGGGTGGAACGAGCACCCGTCGGGGAGGTTGATGAGCGACGGCGGGTTGCCGCTGATGGGCCGCAGCCGCTCCCCGGGGCCGCCGCCGCCGCCCGACGGCGTGGAGCCGAGCAGCCCCGCGGTGTAGGGCATGCGGGGGTCGCGGAAGACGTCGCGGGACTCCCCCAGCTCCACCGGGCGCCCCGCGTACATCACGAGGACGCGGTCGGCGACGTCGGCGACCACGCCGAGGTCGTGGGTGATGAGCACGATCGCGGCGCCCACCGCGTCCTTCATCTCCACGAGGGTATCGAGCACCTGGGCCTGCACGGTGACGTCGAGGGCGGTGGTCGGCTCGTCGGCGAGGATGACGTCGGGGCGGTTGACGATGGCCATGGCGATCATCGCGCGCTGGCGCATCCCACCGGAGAACTCGTGGGGGTAGGCGCGCAGCCGGGTCTCCGCCTGGGGGATGCCGACGAGGTCCAGCGCCTCCTTGGCACGGCGCAGGGCCACCTTGCGGGGCAGCGGCTCGTGGCTGCGGACCATCTCCGCGATCTGGTCGCCCACGGTGTGCACCGGGTTCATCGCCGTCATGGGGTCCTGGAAGACCATGGAGATGCGGTTGC
>JARIBR010000037.1 GCA_029258695.1 Quadrisphaera sp. | reverse complement strand
TAGCCTGGCGACCGGCCCACCAGCGGCTGGCCGGCCAGCATGGCGCAATTGGTAGCGCACCTGTCTTGTAAACAGGGGGTTGTGGGTTCGAGTCCCACTGCTGGCTCTATCGGTGCACGTCGAGGTCCCCGCCTGCGCGGGCACGGGTCGTGGCGTCCGCGGCGACGACGTCGGGGGCGCAGCTCCGACGCTCAACGCACCGACCGCGAAGGTGGAGTCACACCACGTCGCGGGGTCCAGCGCCGCACCCGTCCCTCAGGCGGCGCGGGGGTCCGCGGGTCCGGCCCATCGTTCTCGCCAGCCGACGATGAGCCTCTCGAACGCGGGGATCCATGGCGGTGGTGGGACGTGCGGGTCCTCCGAGCGAGGCGGGTGCCAGATCACGCGGGCACCATCGAGGTCTCCGCGCCAGCCTCGGGCGTGGACGAGGCGGTGGTGGTACCCGCACAGCAGGGTGCCGTTGCGCTCGCTCGTCGGTCCGCCAGCCGCGTAGGTGATGAGGTGGTGAACCTGGCACCACGACGGCGGCCTGCGGCACCCCGGGAACGTGCAGTGCTGGTCGCGCAGGGTGATCGCTGAGCGGATGCGTCTCGGGAAGGCGTACTGCCGTTGGCCGACGTCCAACGGCGAGCCCCTGCCGTCGACGAGGATCGGGGTGACCACCGCGTCGCACGCCATCGCGGCCAGCGTGGCGGGGGAGACGGGGAAGCCGCCGTCCAAGCACCCCGGGACCGCACCGGGCTCACGAGAGCCGAGGATCCCGGAGATCGGCACGGTGACGGCCAGCTGGGTGCGGGCTGCTCCCGGCAGCGCCCCCTCGGTGCTGCCGGTGCTGACGGTGGCCCCGGGACTGCCGAGCGTCTCGGTGGTCCAGGCCGCAGGACCGGCAGTGTCACGCCCGGCCAACCACACGTCGGCAAGATGGGTCAGCGCGTGGGCACGGCGCTGACCGGCCGGGCGGGTGTCCCGCACCCCGTCGGCCGCGGGCGCCGGTGCCATCAGCGGGTCCAGGGCGGCGTGCAGCTTCGCCCCGGACTCCGGGGCGAGAACTCCCCGCAGGTGCCATGCGCCGTCCTCGTCGGTGAACAGCGAGATGCTCTCGCGGGCGAGCAGGCGCCCTTCCTCGCGGTCGGCGGCGCGCCCCTCGTCATCGCGCAGCGCCCTGCGCATCCGGGTGCCCATCACCGCGACCTCGGCCGGCTCGAAGACGGCGGACTGCTCGACGAGGAAGACCTCGCAGCGCGTCCGGGTCTCGGCGTCGAGGTCTCGGGGCAGCTTCGTCATCGCGCGGTAGATCACCCCGGCGTGGTCCACGCTCAGCGCCCCGGCGGCCAACGCGTCCCCGGTCGCGGCCAGCGGGCCGTTCACCGCGACCGCCAGGCCGACGTGCGCCCCCGCCACCGACCGGCGCGACGTGGTGGCGTGGGCGAACCAGGCCCCGGTGCTGGTGGCCCCGGCCTGGGAGGCCACACCACGGGCATCGGCCTCAGCGAGCAGCCGCAACCGCGCGGCGCCGAGACGGGCGACCTGGCGTTCGACCTCGACCACCGCATCGCCCACGGCGCCTTGTCCGCACCGCCACCACTGCGCCGCGACCAGCGCGTCGACCGCCGCCCCGAGCAATGCCACGGCCTCGTCCGGCATGACCGCCCCAGCGCCGCGCTCCGCCGCACGGAGGGCCAGGGCCGTCCCCGCGGAACCGGCCGTGAGCGTGCCCGAGGGGCTGCTCGGGTCGGCTCCGGTGGTGGTCATGGAAGGAAACGTATCGGTGGGGTCGGACATCGCCCCTGCACTGACAGAGTGCTCTGACCTGCAGCGATACGGTCGCTGGGCGTGGCTCGACTGGCCCGTTCGTGGCTCGTGCTGGGTGCCGCCCGTGCGCCACCGCCCGCACACCACCGTCGCGCCGGCGGACGCAAGAGCCACGGTGGCGACGAGATCCGACAGGTCCAGGATGGACCGGTGCGCTACACCGTGATCGATGCCAGAGGTGACCACTCCTCGACGATGGACGTCGAGGACGACCACGCGCTCGTCACCGTCCTCCGCGACGGCGTGCCCGTCGGCGCACTGGACCTCGAGGCGGACGGCACGGTGACGTGGGGCGTCTTCGACCCCGAGGGCGAGTGGGTGAGCGAAGGATGACGCCTGTCGATCCTCTGATCGTGCGCGTGGCGGGACCGCACGACGCCCGGGCTGTCGCGGAGTTCCAGACCGCCGTGTGGCGTGAGGCGTACGAGGGGCTCGTACCGCAGAGATACCTCGACCGTGTCGGCGTCGAGGAACGCCTGGAGCGGTGGACGAGGCGCTTCGCCACCGGCTCGCGACAGGTGGCTCTCGCTGAGTCCAGTGGCGAGGTGGTCGGCGTCGTCAGCTGGGCGCCGTCCGATGCCGCCGGCGTGCCGCCGTTGGAGCTGACATCCCTCTACGTGGGTGCGAGCCACCGCGGGACCCCAATTGCTGCGCGCCTGCTCGAGGCTTCCATCGGGGTGAGACCGGCATTCCTGTGGGTCTTCGCCGACAATCCCAGGGCCCATGCCTTCTACTCCAAGCACGGGTTCGCGCCGGACGGCCACCGCGCGGTGGACGCGGACACCGGAGTGCTCGAGCAGCGCCTGGTGCGGCGCTGAGGGCGGCGTGGTTCCCACGGCTCAGCGCGGCGCGCGCAGTCCCTCCACCATGGGGAAGTGCTCGACGTTGAGCGTCAGGAGTGGAGGACGCCGGAGCTGGGCCGTCGCGGCGATCGCCAGGTCAGCCGCATCGATCGTG
>JARIBR010000036.1 GCA_029258695.1 Quadrisphaera sp. | reverse complement strand
ATACGGACCGCGAGCGTCCAGCCCACCTGTATGTCATCGGTGGTGGCCCCGAGCGCCGAGCCCTGGACACAGTTATCGCCAACTCTCACCTGGGCGAGACGATCCACATGGAAGGCTTCCAGCCAGCGCCCCGTCCGTGGATGGCCGCAGCGGACATCTTTGTCCTGGCTAGCCACAGCGACCCTGCTCCGCTCGTCCTCGCCGAGGCCCGCTCCGCCGGAGCTGCCATCGTCGCCACTGACGTGGACGGCATCCCCACCCTCCTCGACGGCGGGGCCGCCGCCGAGCTCGTACCGCCGAGGGACCCGTCAGCGCTCGCTGCCGCGATCGGGGGTCTGCTCGACGATCCCGCGCGAGCCGCCGCGCTGCGTGATCGCAGCCGCGCGGGTCTCGAGCACCTGTCCATCGACCGCTACGCCGCGGACGTCGCCGCGGTCTACCGAGACCTGGTGCGGTGAGCCCCGCCTGACGTCGGGGGGCTGCTCATCCTCGTGAGAGGTCGGAGCGCCGGGGCACGAGGAGCTCGCGCACGCCGAGGCCCAGCGCCCGCCGGCCCGCGGCCACCAGCATGACCAGGGTCACCGTGGACGCCGCCAGCACGGTGAGACACGCGCCCAGCGCGCCCAGCGACGGGACCACCAGCAGGAGACCGGCCACGATCACGAGCAGCCCGACGACCTGAGAGGGCACCGCGGCCCTCACGCGGCCGAGGGACGCCATCCCGGTGGACAGCAGGCGTGCCACCGCGGCCGGCACGGCTGCGGCCAGCAGGACCACCGTCGGCACCACGGCGTCGGTGAAGTCGCGGCCGAAGAGCAGCGGCACGACCAGGGGCGTCGCAGCGGCACCGGCGAGCGCCACGAGGCTCACGCCGACCACGGTCAGACGCGTCACCCGCGCGATCACGGTGGGGTCGTTCCCCTTGGCGAAACCGCCGACGACCATGGAGCGGATCGCCGTGACGGCGATGGCGGGCACCTCGGCCACGGCGAAGGCGACGGCGAACAGCCCTGCCTGGCCTGCGCTGGACGCCGCCAGGACGAGCGTGGCGAGGATCCTCGTCCCCAGGGTGAAGTAGGCCTGCCCCAGCCAGCGCGAGGGCGACGAGGCCAGGATCTCCCGCGTCACCTCGCGGACCGCAGCGCGGGCGGGCCGGGCTGCGGGAGGCGGGCCGTGCCATCGCGGCAGGACCAGCAGGCTCGCCGCGAGCAGGGCTCCGACGTGGAGCCAGGAGGCGGAGACCACCGTCAGCGCGCCCGCCGCGAAGAAGAGCGCGATGCCGACCGCGCGGACGAGAGCACCCACGGTGCGCTCCAGCGCCACCTGGCGGAAGTCCCCCAGGCCCAGGCGCAGCGCTCGCTGCGACTCGAGCACCATCACCGGCACCAGCGTCAGCGCCAAGGCCCGCAGCAGGGGGACGGCTCCCCGCTGCTCGCCGAGCACCGCCGGCGCGAGCGCGATGACCAGCACGGCGGACACCACGCCGACGCCCAGGCCGATCAGGAGACCGGCGCGTGCCGCCGCCGCCGCGCGCCGCGGTTCCGCCGCGACGAGCGCCGTCAGCCGATCGGGGTAGGAGGTGAGCATCAGCGCCGGCACCAGGCTGACGACGCCGACCACGCTCGCGAGGATGCCGCGGTCCACCACCCCCAGGCCCCTGGCGAGCAGCGGCGCCGTGGCCAGGGCGGTGAGGGGCAGCAGCAGCTGGGCGCCAACGGTCATCACCACCGTCCGCGCGCCGCTGCGCCTAGGCACGGGGCACCACCGGCTCGTCGGCACGGTGACGGACGTCATCGGTCCCGTCGGCGTCGGGCTGCGAGAGCGCGGCGAGCGTCACCCACACCAGCACGCCGGCCAGACCGCTGAGGACGTTCGTGAAGAGCATGTACGCCGGCACGACGAGGATCCAGGCTGCGGCGCCTCCGAGGGGGGTGCGGGCACGCCAGCGCGCCAGCGCCGTCACGGGTACCGCAGCGACCACCAGCAGCAGGCTCATCAGGAGGCCGACGTTGCGCAGCACCTCCAGGTACCCCGAGTCAGGGTCGGCGAACTCGGACCCGCCGGCGCGTCGCACCGCGGTGCCGGTCGAGCCGAGCCCCTCACCGGCGGGGGAGGCCAGCGCAGCGGGGAACTGGGCGGCCTGGAAGGCGAGGCGCTCGTTCAGGCTGAGGTCCTGGCCCCCTGCCGAGACCGTCGACGTCACCCTCTCCTCGACGTAGGAGGCGGCAGGGCCGCCGGCGCTGAGGATCACGATGAGCGCCAGGGCGCCGCCGACGAGGAAGCGACCGGACAGGTGTTGGCGCACCAGCAGGACGACCACCCCGAGCAGGAGGACGACCCATGCCGCCCGCACGGCGCTGAGGGCCAGCGCCGCAGCGCCCAGCCCCACGGGGATCATCGATACCCACCGGAAGGGTCGTGAGAGCAGCCAGAGGAGCGCCCACACCAGTGCGGTCGCCAGGGTCACGGGGCTGTTCAACAGGCTGAAGACCCGGATCTCGAACGGCTCGGGGGAGCCGAAGCTGGTGGCGACCTCGGAGACGCCGTCGAGCCACAGCGCGTCCCACCGCGGGACCACGGCGAACTGGACCACGCCGTAGCCGCCCAGCAGGCTGGCCCCGACGGCGGCGAACCGCGTGAGCGCGGCCTCCAGCCGGGGCCCCGCGACGGCCGTCGCAGCGATGCCGAGGACCACCGGGGGCAGGTACTGCAGCACCGTGATGGCGACCCCGGTGATCGGAGCCCCACGGACGACGCCGACGGCGGCGCCCACGGTGACCGCGAGCGCGAAGGCTGCGGCGAGACCGCGCAGCGGCGGGCGCAGGTGGCAGCGTCGCCACACCACGGCGCCGAGGGCGAGGGCGCTGAGCGGCGGCGCCAGCAGCACGAGGCTGTCGGGGGAGAACCCGACAGCGGCGTCGACCACGCGCCGCAGGCCGGGTGCGAAGAACCACGTGGAGAGGCTGACGATCAGGCCGCCGACCGGTGACGCGTGGGCGACGAGGACGGTCAGTGCGACGCTGGCCACGAGGAAGCCCGGCGCCGCGAAGGAGCCGGCCCCGGGGAGCGCGAGCACGAGGGCGGCGGTGCCGCCGAGGAGCGCCGCGGAGATCCACCCCGGTGAGAGGACCAGCCGGTGCCGGGCGGCGCGGTGCTGAGAGAGGGGGGCGGTCGGGGGCGTCACCTCGGCGGCGGTGTCGCTCGCTCTGCTCATCGGGGACGGAAGGCCGCTCGGTAGAGGACGGCCGCGCCCACCGCGAGGCCCAGGAGCGCGCCCAGCACGACCCGCTGGACGGTGCCGATCGTGGGCGGCGCGACGACGGGGCCCGCGGCGTCGACGAGCGTCACCGAGACCGGCAGCCCGGTCAGCATCTGCTGCACGCGGGACTGGTCCTGCGAGAGCTGCTGCTGCCGGGTGACGAGCACCGTGCGTGCGGCTTGCTGCTGAACGGCCAGGGTGGCGCGGTCGGCCGGGGCAGCAGCACCGGACGTGTCGTCCAGGCTCCGCAGGTCCTCCGAGACCGTGTCGAGCTGCGCGCCGAGGTCCTCTGACCGGCTCTCGAGCGTGGCGCGCTGACCCTCCGAGACCACCTCGAGGAAGGCGTCGACGTAGCGGTCGAGAGCAGCGCTGGCCTCGTCGTCGTCCACGGCCGAGGCGCTGGCGCCGATGACGTCGCTGGTGTTGGACGACGTCGTCCCCAGGTCGGGCAGGTCCTGGCCGGCGGCGGCTGTCGCCCGACGCGCCACGGTGCCCCCTCCGAGGATCTCCGCGTGGGTCTGGACATCGCGCTCCGTGACGGAGGAGGGCACGTTCGTGGCGTCCAGCTCGGGTACCAGGCCGGACGTCACCACGAGGTTCGAGCTCGCCGTCACCTCCAGCGGCGCCACGAGCACGGACCCGAGGCCGAGCAGGGCTCCGACGACCGCTCCGACGGGGAGGACCCACGAGCGGCGCAGGGCTCGTCCCGCCGGGCTGTCTCGTCGTGCCTCGCGGGTTCCTCGCCCCTCGCCGGCGTCAGCGGCGTCAGGGTCGTCGGTCCGAGGGCTCAGGGCCATGCCTTCCTCATCCTCTCGTGGTTCAGCGGCGCGCAGCGAGCGTGCGGTCATAGACGGCTCTCACCTCACCAGCCACCGTCGTGGCGCGGTAGGAGGTGCTGGCTTTGCGTGCTGCGCTGCCGAGCCGGTCGCGAAGACCAGGGTCGGCGTCCAGGCGCTGCAGGGTCTCGGCGAGCTGGTCGACCGATCCGGGGCTGACCAGCAGCCCGGTCTCGCCGTGCTCGAGGATCTCGGCCGGACCGCCGTCGTCGCTGGCGACCACGGCCAGCCCCGCTGCCATCCCCTCGACGACCACCTGCCCGAACGGTTCAGGCATCACGGAGTGGTGGACCAGCACGTCGGCGCGCGCGAGCGCGCCGGGCACGTCGTCGACGAACCCGTGAAATCGAACCCGGCTGTCCAGGCCGAGGTCCTCGACCTGCTGGTGCAGCGAGGCCTCGTACTGCTCGTCGTCGCTGCCGAACATCGCGGTGCCGTAGAGGTCCAGGGTCTGCTGCCCCTGCGCGAAGGAGCGGGCGAACGCGGAGATGACGACGTGCTGCCCCTTCCACGCCGCCAACCGGCCGACCATGGCGAAGCGGCTGGCGCCGGCAGCTGTCGCAGGACCGTCGAGCTGTCCCCGCCCTGCCTCCTCACCCAGGGGGCTGGGGATCACCGCGGCCGGTCGCCCCCGGGTGATCGACCAGGCCGTGGACGACGAGTTGGCGATGACGGCCGACGAGCCGAGCCGTGCCACGGTCCGGACGAGGGCCGCGGTGGTCCGGCCCATGTAGGGCGGATCGGTGACGTCACGCGCGTGCCACACCTGGGGGACGCGTGCCAGGCGCCCCGCTACTGCTCCGATGACGTCGGCCTTCAGGCTGTTGGTGTGCAGGAGGTCTGGGCGCAGGGCACGCAGGCGGGCGCGGAGCGAGAGCACGTAGCGCGCCACGTCAAGCAGCGAGCGCCAGCCCGGCAGCAGCGCCCTGCTGCGTTCCAGCGTGATGGTCCGGACCGGCAGGGGAAGGATCTCCACGTGGACGGGGATCGCCCGCAGCCGAGCGGCGAGCGGGCCGTCCTCGCCGAGGATGACGTGCGCGTCGACGTCCGGGAGATGGGGGAGCAGCCGCAGAAGGGCCAGCTCTCCCCCGCTGAGGCGAGCCACGTGACCGAGGTACACCACGGAGAGGCGGCGCCGGGTCGCTGTCGCGCCGTCGCTCGCCGTCACTGTCGTCTCCAAAGGTGGTGGGTGATACCGCTCGGAGGATACGCACCGTGAGCACGTCGGGTCCGTGGGGTGACCGAGATGAGACAGCTTCGGGTGCTTCGGCGCCGCTCGGGCGCGCCGTCCCCCCGGGCGACGTCGGCGAGGAACTGCTTCAGGTCCGCGGGCGTCCCGGTGGCGTGGAGGGCCGAGCCGAGGTCCCCAGCCGCGTCGACGAAGGCGCGCCGTCACCGTCCGGAGACGAGGTGGGCCACTCCGGCGAGGCCCTGGCCCGACCACCATCCACCCGACCCCCGCCGCGTCCGTCAGGGCGTGCCACGCGCCGACGTGACCCAGCGCCCGCGCCGCGCCGACGCGCCGCCCGTCGAGGGCCGCCAGGCGGTGCAGCGGGTCGGTGGGGTGCTCCGAGACAGGTGTTCGGGGTCGGCTCGGAGGTGAGCTCGCACAGGCGAGGCACTGGGCGCCACCGGCGTCGCGGGCAGGTCAAGGGTCCCGGTAGATGCGGTGGCCACCGATACGGCGCCATCGCACCAGCAGCTCGCCGTCGACGGCGACCAGCTCGAACGTCGCGCGTCCGTCGGGAAAGGCGGCGTGGGCGTCACGAGCAGCGGCACAAGCATGGACGACGTTGATGAAGGCTCTGCGGTGCTCGGCGATCAGGGTTGGGAAGTCGCGGTCGAAGCGAGGCGACGACTGGTACTTCACCACCCGCCCTCGCCCTGGTCTGCATCGACGGGACCCGCCGCGGTGGCCTGCGCGTCGAGCTCGGCGAGGTGGGCCGAGAACGCACCGGGCGAATCGTGCTCGACCACGCGGCCCTCGTGCAGGTGCTCCTCGACCTCGCGCTCGCCGGCCTGCCAGCGCTCGGTCCAGAACCAGGCCTGCTCCGAGGGCACCGCCGCCGTGGGGCGCACCTCGAGCACCCCGTCGTCACGCTCGACGACCTCCACCTGCACGCCGGGCCGGTCGAACCCAGAGCGGCGGCGCAGCGCGGGCGGAAGCGCGATCACTCCGCGCGCCTGCATCGAGAGGAACCCGCGGTAGAGGCCACTGCGGGGCTCGGTCGGTCCTGGCGCACGGGCGGCCCGAGGCGTGGGGGTCGAGGGGACGGCAGCACTCCTTCGTCGCGTCTCTGCTGTCGCGCTTCCTGCGTCAAGCAGCAATGCTGCTTGGCTCCTGTCCTTCGACGGGTACGTCCCTCGCCGCGATGCTGGGCGACTCCGCTCCATGGGGGACCTCACGGCGCTGCACGCGGCCTGGACGGCGCTCGTCGACGCCGGGACCGCGCCGGTGAACCAGGTGCTGCGCTCGCAGCGCGACACGCTGCTCTACACCTACGATCTCGGTGACGACTGGGGGCACCGGATCGCCCTGCTCGGGGTCGAGGACGCGCCTCGGGCCGACGGAGGAGGCGCCCTGCCGCGATGCGCCGGGGTCACCGTGGCCGCTCCGCTGGACGACTCGGGTGGAGTCGTCGGGTGGCCGACATGGGTGCAGGAGGCGCACGACCCGGCCTCGCCGGAGCACGACGACGCCCGCGAGTGGCTGGGCTTGGCGGCGGGTGAGCGGTTCGACCCGGCCGGGGTGGACGTCGAGGAGTGCGACCGCCGGCCGGCATGGCTGCGCTGACCTCAGCGAGCGTCGAGCCGCAGCGGTGCCGGGTCAGCGCTGCGCCGCACCGAGCGCGACGCGGCCTCGAGCAGCACGCTGCGCGTCAGCCGCTCCGGAGGGCAGCAGATCGCCAGCCCGCGCGCCTCCAGCTCCGCGGCGACCTGCAGCTGGTGGTCGTCCACGTGCTCGCCGTGCGCCGCGAGCCGGGGCACCAGCACCGGGCACAGCCCGGCGTCCAAGGCGGTGAGCGCGGCTCCTGTCCCCGCGTGGGCCACGACGACGTCGGCCTGCCGCACGGCCGTGAGCATCTCGCCGTGCGGCACGGACTCTCGGGCGTCGAGCTCCAGGCCCGAGGTGTCGCTGACGCCGGTCTGCCACAGCACGTCGACGCCGTCGAGCGCCGGCACGGCTGCGTCCAGCATCCGGCGGAACCCGTAGGACTCCGTGGTGCCGAGCGACACGACGGCCCGCCGCAGCGCCACGTCGTCGACGGCGCGCTGGGGCCCCGGCTCGAAGGAGTCGAAGATCGAGCCGGCGTAGCGCCACGAGCCACCCGCCCAGGCCGGGTACTGGGTGAACGTCGAGATCCGCGGCAGGGGCGCGAGGATCCGGCCCGTCATCGACGGCCCGGTGGCGCGCGCCGCCGTCTCGATGAAGTACGCGGGGATGCCCAGGGCGGCTGCGACGGGCAGGACGTTGACCGCGAGCGACGAGCCGGTGCTCACCACCGCGGTCCACCGCCGCGAGGCGACCAGCCTGGTGGCGAGGACCTGGTTGCGGGCGATGTTGAGCACGTCCCGCGGCGCCGCGTAGGTGGCGAACCGGACGTCCTCGCCGCCCAGGAGTCCACGGCTGAGCCCGGTGTCGAAGGTGAGCCAGGTGCGCTCCTCGTCGGCCCAGGGCAGCCGGTCGGCGAGCTGGTGGAGCTGCTTGAGATGCCCGCCGCCGGAGCAGGCCAGGAGCACCGCCACGTCAGCGGGCCGCGGCGTCGGTACTGGCGCGGCACACGGGCCCCGAGTCGGAGACGACCCTCAGCCGTGGCCGCGGCACGTCGTCCCAGCCCCGCAGCCACGAGGCGCGCTGCGCGAGGGCGGTGCGCCAGGCCCGGTCGTCGCTGCCGCTGACGCGCTCGCGCAGCGCCCGCAGCGCCACCCCGAGCGTGAGCATCGCCCGCGAGAGCCGCCACGTCGCAGCGCCCACGCCGCGCCGGTACAGCGTCGCCTTGCCGCGCATGACCATGAGGACCTTCGCCGCGGACGAGGAGGTGGCGCCCTTGGCGTGCACCACGGCGGCGGTGGGGGTGAACGTCGGCCGGTAGCCCGCGGCGCGGGCGCGCACGGACAGGTCGACGTCCTCGCCGTACATGAAGAAGGACTCGTCGAACCCTCCCAGCTCCTCGAGCGTGGCGCGGCGGGCCATGAGCAGGCACCCGGTGACCACGCCGACCGCGCGCACGGTGTCGTAGCCCCACCACCCCAGCGACTCCGGGTCGAACGCGCGGGTCCCCGCGAAGAGCGTGCTCAGCCCGGTGGCGAAGCACGCCTGGCTCCACAGGCTCGGCGCGCCCCACACCGAGGCCGGGTCCGGCTCCCCGTCGGGGGTCAGGGTGCGGCCCCCCACCAGCCCGCGCGAGGCGTCCTCGTCGAGGAACGCGGCGAGCGCGTCGACCGCACCGGGCAGGACCTCGGTGTCGGGGTTGAGGAACAGCACGCGCTCGCCGCGGGCCAGCGACGCCCCGAGGTTGCAGGCCCGGCCGAACCCCACGTTCTGCGCCAGCTCGACGAGGCGCACGCGCGCGAGGTCAGCGGTCAGCGTCTCGCGCAGCGCCGGGGTGGAGGCGTTGTCGACGAGGACCACCTCGTGCGCGAGGCCCGGGCGTCCCTGGCCCGCCAGCGAGCCGAGGCACCGGTCGAGCCACTGCGGAGCCCCGTAGCCGACGACGACGATCGAGACGTCGGGCGCCCGGCCTGCGGCTGCGGGGGTCTTCTCGGTCATGGGTGATTCCTCTGGGGTCGTCGTGTCGCCCCGCAGGGCGTGTCGAGCGCCTCCGCTGACGGTCCCGGTCGAGCCATCGCCGCTGGGCCTGCCGGGGTGGTTGGTCCTGCCTGTGGCGGCCGGCGCGCCGTGCCACGGCCTCTCGACCACGCACCGCTGCCCCCGTGGGGGCTCGGCGAGTCGACGAGAGCGGTGCCACGCAGGGATCCTCCGCTCGGGATGCTCCTCATCTCTCCGCCGCCGTGTCGAGCACGGTCGCCAGCCGGCGGGCGTGAGCTGCGCTGCTGAGGTCGCGTTCCACCGCTGCTCGTCCATGCAGACCGCGCTCGTCCGCGGACACGGGATCGCCCAGCAGGCCGACCAGCGCCGCCGCCGCAGCGTGGACGTCTCCGGGTGGGACGAGCGTCAGCGCGTCGTGGCCGGCGGTGGCGTACTCCGCGGAGCCAGGGTTGGCCGTGGCGACGCAGGGGCGTGCGCTGGACAGCGCCTCGAGCATCGCCGTGGCGCCGGAGACGTGGAGGTTCGGCACGCTGAGGACGAGGGCGGCGCCGGCCCGCGCCACGGCCCGTGCCAGCGGTGCGTGGTCCAGGCCCGTGACGTGCTCGACTCCGGGCCTCCCGTCCAGCAACGAGGTGTCTGCCGTGCGGGAGACCACGAGAAGTCGAGAAGCCGGTCGCTGACGGCGCACCTCGTCGAAGGCCGCGAGCATCGTCACCCAGTCGCGGTGACGGTCGTTGCCCACGGCGACGAGCAGGTCATGGTCGATCTCTGCGCCGGGGGCCGGGACGAAGAAGTCGGCGTCGACCCCGAAGAGGATCGGGTGGATGCGGTCGGCGGCGATACCGAAGGTCCGCTCCAGCGCCGGGACCTGACCGCTCGAGTGGACGAAGAGAGCGTCAGCGGCGCGAAGGCCCCTCCCGACCACCTGGAGAGCCGTGGGCGCCCGCCCCGGCTGCTGCGCCGCCTCGCTGGCCCAGATGACGTTCGTGACCAGAGGCACCCGTCGCCCCAGCCGCAGGGCGAGCGGGGCTCCCGCGCGCTCGTCCCAGCTGAGCGTCGCGTCGACGGGGGCGCCGTTCGAGAGGGCGAGCCCCCAGTCGTAACCGCACCCGAAGCGGCGGGTGGCTCCACGGATCAGCTTTCCGGGACGGGTCTGGTGCCATCCGCCACGACGCCGCACCGCCCGCCACCCGTGGGCCGTCATGCGGTCCACCCCGTAGGGCAGGGCGTCGGGGACCTCACCGCGCTCGTGCCTCGAGCGCCATGCGTCGGGGTCGAGCCGCCCGCCGAAGATCACCTCGACGGTCCGGTCGGAGGTGGTGATCACGTCCACGTGCTCCTGCCGGTGCGTAGCGACCGCAACCGTCGTCGGGCGTGGATGACCTTGCGGCGCCACCCCCCGTAGTGACGCAGGTCCAGCGTGGCGTTCTGCACGGATGCGGCATCGCTCCTCGTCTGCTCCAGCCACTCCGCCAGCGTCGTGGCGCCGGTGGCCTTCGCCGAGAGCGGCAGCGCCGCGGCGTAGGCGGCCTCGTCGGTGAACGCGGTGAGCGGGTGGCGCGGGTCGTCGAGGTGCTCCTCGGCCACCAGCGGCAGCGGCCAGCCGTTGACGTAGCCCTTCTTCGCCGCCTGCAGGCACCACCCGACGAAGTTCAGGCCCGGCCGCAGCGGCCCCAGCTCGGCGACGAGGTCGCGGCGCAGCAGGTGCCCGCTGCCCTGCACCCAGTGGTTGCGCAGCAGCCGCACGCCGTGCATCTCGGTGATCTTGCGCGAGGCGCGCTCCTCGTCCCAGTCCTCGGGCAGGAAGCGCCACGAGCCCATGACGCCGAACCCGTCCCAGGCGTCGAGCGCCCCGGACAGGTGCTCGACCCAGCCGGGCTGCATGAGCGAGTCGTCGTCGACCTTGGAGACGAACCGTCCCTCCGCCTGCGTCCACACCCAGTTGATCGCGGCCTGCAGCCCGAGGTTCTCGGGACAGTGGTGGAAGCGGTGCAGCCGCGGGTGGTCCAGGTGTGGTTCGATCGCGTCCAGCACCTCCCGGTTTCCGCCGTTGTGCCACACCCACACCCGTCCGTCCTCGGGCATCGTCCCCAGGAGGCGTGGCAGGGACAGCGACGTGTAGCGCGGGCGGTCGTGGGTCACGAGGACGACGTCGACCCCGGTGCCCGAGCCCGTGCCGCTCACCGCGACGACCCCTGCGCCACCCGGCTGGAGCGGTCGTGGTTCCACCCGGTGACCGCGCCGCCGGCCAGCGCGAGCCGCAGCCGCACCAGCGTGGTGAGCGCGACGAAGGACGCGACCCAGGGCCAGGTGCGGGGCTTGCGCAGCAGCGGCAGCAGCGCGCGCACCCCGCTCGCTCCCGGCTGTGGCGCGAGCTCGATGCCGCTCGCGGCCAGCTGCACGTTGCCGGTGCGCCCCCGCAGCGCCCGCGCGACGTAGGCGCGGACCGTCCGGGGCGGGCGCACCTCATAGGTGCCGTCCGAGCTGGCGCGCTCGGCCGGCGCGAACGAGCGGCGGACGTAGTCGTCGTCGGCGATGACGTCCGGGAACGGTGCCACGCGGGTATGTCCCTCGCGCGACACCGCGTAGACCCCCGACCCCACGTACCCCTCGCCGGTCACCGGCAGCGCCGCCCACGCCCGGTAGTGCCAGGCCACCAGGGAGCTGACCCCATCGGTGACCAGCGCGACGTGCGGTGCGGCTGCGAGGACGTCCCCGCGGCTCAGCCGTGCCGCGAGCGCGCGCGCGTCTGCCGTGGTGAGGACCGCGTCGGCGTCGAGGTAGATGCGCGGGAAGGTGCTCACCACGGCGTCACCGGCGTTGAGCGCACCGATCTTCCCCGCCTCGGTCAGCTCGACCACCGCCACGCCGGGGCGGACGCGGGCGCGGTCCGCGGTGTCGTCGGTGCAGGCGTTGGCGGCGACGACCACCTCCAGCTCGCCCGGCGCGGCGCCGGCCAGCAGCGCGTCGAGGCAGCGGTCGATGACCGCTGCCTCGTCGTGCGCCGGGATGACGACCGACGCCAGGGGGCCGGTCATCGTCCTGCCTCAGAGCCGCTCGTCATCACAGCGTCAAGAGTAGTGACGGCGAGTGATTGGTGGGCCGGTTTGCGTGCTCCGTGCCCCTGCCCTCACCGGGCCCGGTTGACCGGCACCGCCGTCCGGGTGCCGGCGAAGGTGTTGCCCGCGCCCAGCGGCACCGTGGTGGGGGTCTGCACCGGGCCGTACCGGGTGTTCGTGCCGAACGTGTTGTGCTGGACGAGGACGTCCGCCGCGTCGATGTCGCCGCGGACGTTGAGCGTGTAGTTGCCCCCGTCGAGGTGGTTGTGCTCGATGAGCACGCGCCGCACCGTCCGGTCGCCCGTCTCGGAGCCCATCATGATCGCCGCGTTGTTGAGGTCTCGGCGAGCGGCGTTCCACGAGCTCAGGGTGTTGCCCCGGATGAGCACGTCCGACGCTGTCGTGGTCTGCAGGGCGTCGCCGTGCAGGGTCCCCATGCGGGAGATGTCGTGGACCCAGCTGTCCTCGACGACCACCCGGTGGCCAAAGCGGACGCCGTCGGCGCATCCGTGGACGTTCACCCGGCGCAGCGTGTAGCGGCTCCAGCCGACGCACACCGCGGTCCGGTCGCGGCCGTCGACCTCGACGTCCTCGAGCGTCACGCGGTCACCGGCGTCACCGACCTCGACGGCCATCTGGCCGAACTGGGCGTTGCACCGGATCCGGCTGCGCTTGATGGTGACGTCCTTGGCGTTGACCTTGACGCACCCGTCGACGTCGAGGCCGTCGATCACGGCCCCGTCCTGCCAGACGGTGAAGGACTCCGAGCGCCGCAGCGTCGTCCCGGCGGGCACCCCGGTGTTGTGCGCGCCGCGCAGCGTGCGCGGGCCCGCCGACGCCGTCGCTCCCGAGGGGATCGGTGCCTTCCACACCGGGCCCGGGGTGTGGGCGGGCGTCGGCGTAGGGCGGGTCGGCACGGCAGTTCCGGGGGCGGGGGCGACCGCGCGGAAGGACTTGTCGACCGAGCGGATGACGCCCCGATCGCTGAAGTACCGGGCGCGGACCTTGGTGGTGCCCCGCAGCCCGGTGAGGTCGACGACCGCGCTGGCGACGTAGCCGCGCCCTTCCGGCACCACGGTGTAGTCCTCTGCGAGGACGCGCCCGCCCACGATGAACTGCACCTTGCCCGTCGGCGAGCCGGCGATGGCGTCCAGGGTGACGAGGGTGGCGGGCACCTTCTGGCCGTTGATGCTCTTGCCGGCGTACCGCACCCAGTCGGACCCGGCGGCCTGAGCGGGCGCCGCCGCGAGCATGAGCACGGAGCCGACGGCCACGGCGGTGGCCAGCACGCGCGCTCTCGCTGTACCGAACCTGATCACGGTGCCACCACCACGTGCACTGGCTCGCCGGTGGCTGAGTAGACGTTGCTGGCGTCCACCGGCACCCTTTCCGGGGTGAGCACCGGTCCGTACCGGGTGTGGTCCCCGAAGACGTTGTCGCGGATCACCACGTCGGACGCGGTGATGTCGCCGCGCACGTTGAGGGCGTAGTTGCCGCCGTTGAGGTGGTTGCCCTCGACCGTCACCCGCTCGAGCGCCTTGCTGCCCAGCTCGCTCCCCATCATGAGAGCCGCGTTGCTGAACCCCCCTGACGGGGACCGGGCGTCCAGGGTGTTGCGGCGGATGGTCACGTCGCTGCCGGACGTCGTCTGGAGGGCGTCGGGGTGCAGGGTGCCGATGCGCGCGAGGTCGTGGACCCAGCTGTCCTCGATCGTGACGCGGTGCCCGAAGCGAGCGCCGTCGACGCAGCCGTGGAGGTCAACGCGGCGCAGCGTGTAGCCGCCCCACCCGACGCACACCGGCGCGCTGCCGCGTCCGTCCACCTCGACGGAGTCCAGCGTGAGCCGAGCCGTGCCGCTGTAGAGCCGCACGGCGACACCACCACGCGGCTTCGCGCACCGGACGCGGGTGTTCCGGATGGTCACGTCGTCGGCGCTGACGATCACGCAGCCGTCGATGTCCAGCCCCTCGACCACGGTGCCGGCCTGCCGGACGTGCAGCGAGCCGCTGGGGGTCAGCGTCGTGCCGGCGGGCACCCCGGTGGTCTCCGGGCCGGGCAGGTCTGACGGGAGCGAGGACGGTGCGGCGGGGTCGGGAGCCGGCGCCGGCGGCGGGATGGCACGGAAGTACTTCCAGACCGAGCGGCTGAGACGCTCCGCCTCGAAGCGGACCGTCATCTTCGTGAGCCCGTGCAGGCCGGTGAGGTCCACCTGGGCCGAGGCGACCCAGGCGTCACCCACGGGTTCCAGCGTGGTGGTCGTGGCGAGCACGCGGCCCTCGACGACGTACGTCGCCGACGTCGCCGGCGTGGTCGAGACGGCGTCGATGGTCACCACCTCAGCCGGCACGCGCGCCATGTTCAGGCTCAGGCCGTCATAGCGCAGGCCGTCGCTGGCCGCGGACGCCGGTGGGGCGAGCGTGAGCGCCAGCAGCGTCGACGTCGCGAGGGCGAGCCCTGCTCGCGCCGCGCGGTGTCGTGGGGGTGTGGCCATGGTGATCCTCCGTGGGGTTGTCTGCCGGAGTGATCGGGATCGCGGCGCCGCAGGTGAGCCGTCGGGCCAAGTCTCGCTGGATCGGGCCAACGGCGACGTAGCGTGGGACGGTGCCCGGATCAGCCCGTCGTGGACGCCGCCGGCTGGTGCTCGGGCTCCTGACCTCGACGGTCGTCGTTGCCGGGTGCTCCTCGCCTGGCTCGGCCGGGCCGGTGCCGGCTCCCACGCCGACGGAGGCGGTGATCACCGCTCCGGTCGACCCGGAGGACACCGGCGTGCCCCCCGGGGTGACGCTGAGGGAGTCCGGTCCGCTGCGCCTCGTCGACGACGGCGCCGTCGTCGACGGGCTGGACGTCGACGGCTGCGTCACCGTGCGAGCCGACGACGTGACCATCCGCAACAGCCGCATCCGGTGCGGAAAGGACGGCGTGACGCTGGCCGTGGAGGTCGAGGACGACTCCGAGGGCTTGGTGGTCGAGTCGAGCGAGATCGACGGGCTCGGTCGGGCCGAGGTGGGCGTGGGCTGGGGGAGCTACACCCTGCGGAAGGTCGACATCCACGGCACCGCGGACGGCGCGCGCTTCGGTCATCGGGTGCGCGTCGAGCAGAGCTGGATCCACGACATGGCGCGCATCGGGGACCTGCACTCCGACGCGCTGCAGACCACGTCGGCCGGGGACGTCGTCATCGTCGGCAACGTCCTGGACCCGGCGCAGCGCGGCGACGGCGACCCTGGCGAGCCCGACTACAACAACGCCGGGCTGATGCTCGGCAGCGAGACCGGGACGAAGCAGGTGCGCGACGTCCTCGTCGAGCACAACCGCTTCGACGGAGGCAACTACAGCCTCAACGTGCGCGGCGACATCGACGCCGAGGGCGTGGTGATCCGCGACAACGTCTTCGGGGACGGCTCCCGCTACGGCGCGGTGATCGCGCCGAGCAGCGTCGAGCTGGGACCGGGCAACGTGCTGGAGCGCTCCGGCGCGCCGGTCGAGGTGGTGCGGGCGAAGCCCTGACGGCCGTGCGGTCCTTCCGCCGCTGCGCCCCGCGTCGGCAGCACCACGGCCGCGCTGAGGCCCACCAGCAGGTAGAGGAACATCGCCGCCTGCCCGAAGGACAACAGGTCGAAGATCCCGCCCGAGACCGCCAGCGCGGCGAGCGCTCCGGCGAACGCGGCCGCGAGGGAGGCACGCTGCGGGTCGGCGAAGCGGCACCGCCAGGCTGCCGCGGCGAGCCCGGCCAGCGGGACGAGCACCAGCAGGGCGAAGGCCGCCGTCCCGACGAGCCCGCGCTGGACCAGCAGCACGAGCCACTGGTTGTCGAGGATCAGCCCCTCGGGAGTCGGTGAGCCGCCCACCCACGGCGAGGCGTCGAAGGCGGCGTTGACGATCGGGTAGTCGTCCGTGCGGCCCTCGATCGACGGGTCGTCGGCCTGGTCGGCGAAGAGGCGGACGATCGCCGCCGCCAGCCCGGGGGCCAGCACGTAGGCACCACAGAGGGCGACGACGCCCATGATCGCCGTGCCGATCCTGGCTCTCCACGGCTGGACGGAGAGGAAGACCACCAGGGCGGTGGCGATGCAGATGATTCCGCCGCGCGAGAGCGCGAAGGGCAGGGCGACCGCCATGAGCCCGGCTGCCACCGCGGCCCAGGCCCTGGCGCGGCGCGTCACGGCGTGCAGCACGAGGTGAAGCGCCAGGGGCAGGCAGCAGCCCAGCACCACGCCGTACTCGATGGGGTGCGTCGCAGTGCCCACCACGCGCCGGAACCCCAGCCGCTCACCCCCGCCGCCGCCGCTCGCCACCTGGTCGAACCCCGGCAGCGTCACCACGTCGGCCCACCTCAGCGGCACGCCCACCGCCTGGATCAGGGCGACCACGGCGCTGAGCGCGCAGCCCGCCACGACCACCCCGACCACCTGGTGGACCGTCGCGATCGTGCGGGCCCGCGCCGCCGCGAACAGCGCGATCCCGCAGGCGCTGGCCGAGAACAGCAGCTCTCGCGTCGCCGACGCCGGGTCGCCGGTGCCCTGGAGCGTGGCCCAGCCGTAGAAGAAGATCCCCTGCGCGAGGTAGAGCAGGAGGAGCACGACGATCGGCGGGGCCACGGCCTGGCGGGTGCGCCGCGCGCGCAGCAGGTCCAGGGCGAGGAGCACGAGGGCGACGAGGCCGATGAGCCGGGCCGGTGAGCCGTTGCTCTTGAGCGGCCCCGCGAGGGCGACCTCGCTGGGGAAGACGAAGAGCACGGCCGCGAAGGCGAGGAGCAGCGGGACGGCGTGCGGTCGGCGGCGCTCGCGGCGCAGCGGTGCGGTCTGGCCGGTCGCAGGCGCGGGCCTCGTCCTCGGTGCCTGCCCCGTCGCAGGCGTAGCCGCGGGCTGCACGTCGAGGGTGGCGGACGGAGCCGTGGCGTCGGAGAGGCTCGACATCTCCCGCAGCAATCCCTGTCCTTCGCCATCAATCGTACGGGGTGTGACCAAATCTCACAGTGGGCTGTCAAGATGGGGTGGCCCGGTCCGCGACAGCAGCCCGGGCCACCCCGCCGTCAGCCCGGCGCCCACCCCGTCCCCCCTGCACCTGGAGAGCCGCCCGTGGACCTGCTCGGCGTCCTGAGAGCCTGCGTCCGCCGCTGGTACGTCTTCCTGCCAGTCATGGCGCTGACGTTCTGGCTGTGCGCGAAGCAGTACCAGCAGGCGGTCCCGCAGTACACGTCCAGTGCCAGCGTGGTGATCGCCCCGTCGGCGGAGCTGACGTACAACAAGGGCCGCCAGGCTGAGACCGGCCGCCTGATCACCTCCCCGTTCGGTGGCAGCGAGGGTCCGCGCGTCCTCACCGGTCTGCTGGCCCGGGCGCTCAACACCGAGGTCGAGCAGGCCACTCTCCTGCCCGAGGGGGACGCCATCGTCACCGCGTCGCGCGAGGTCGAGGAGGACGCGACCGTGGTGCAGCTCCAGGTGGTCTCCGAGGACCTGGAGGGCAACATCGAGGCGATGAACGCGGTGCGCCAGGGCGTCGACGGGGTCCTGCGAGACGTCCAGCTCGACGCGGGCGCCCAGGACTGGGAGCTCTACACCGCGGTGAGCGGCGGCCCCGTGGACCCGCCGCTCGTGGCCTACCCCTCGCGGGTGCGGGGCGTGGTGGCCATCGGGCTCGCCGGCACGCTGGTGGCCGTGGTGCTGAGCGTCGTCGCGCAGTCGCTCATGGGCGGGCGCCGCAGCCGGAAGGACCGCAAGCGCGCCCACGCCACCGCCGCGCACGCCGCGGACGACGGTGCCGCCGACGACGGTGCCGCCGACGAGACCGCCGACGAGGCCTCGACGCAGGAACACGTCATGGACCTGCGCGACCTGCAGCGGTCCATGACGTCCGGGTGAGCACCGCTCCGGGCTCCGCCCCGCAGGTCAGCGTGGTGGTTCCCGTGCACGACGACGCTGCCGGCGTGAGGCGTTGCCTCGCGGCGCTGCGGGTTCAGACCCTCGAGGCGTCGGCGTTCGAGGTGCTGGTGTGCGACAACGCCTCGACCTGGAGCCCCGTGACGGCAGCGGACGTCGAGGCGCCGGGGGCCCGAGACGGCAGCGGTCCCGTGGTCTCGCTGCTCACCACGGACGAGCCCGGCTCCTACCGGGCGCGCAACCGGTGCCTGCCGCTGGCCCGGGGGACGGTGCTGGCGTTCACCGACGCCGACTGCACCCCCCACCCCACCTGGTTGAGCGAGGGCCTCGCCGCCCTGGAGCGCACCGGCGACGACCTCGTGGCCGGGCGCGTGGACGTCTATCCCGAGCACCACCCGCCGCGGCCGGTCGAGCTCTACGAGGTGGAGTCGGCCTTCCCGCAGGAGAAGTACGTGCAGGCGATGGGCTTCGGGGTCACGGCCAACCTCTTCGTCCAGCGCTCGGTGCTCGACGACGTCGGGCCGTTCGACGAGACCCTGCTCAGCGGCGGCGACCGCGAGCTGTGCGAGCGCGCCGTCCGCGCCGGCCACGGCATCAGCTACGCCGCCTCGGCCGTCGTGGACCACCCGGCGCGGGCGAGCGTCGCCGAGCTGTGGACCAAGGCGGTCCGCGTCATGGGCGGCGCTCGCGCGGACGGCCGGCTGCGTCCGGCCCGACGCTGGCTGTCCGGTGCCCGTCCGCCCCTCGGAGCAGTGCTGCGGGCCCGCCGCTCGACGCGCCTGGTCTCGCGCCGCGACCGCGTGGGCTACGTGCTCGGCGAGCTCACCGCGCACTACGTCCGCTGGACCGCCGAGGGTGCCGTGCGCCTGCGGTGACGACGGAGGCCTGCGCAGGCGGACCATGAGAAGGACGAGCGCACCACCGATCGTGAACCTTCCTTCGTCGGTGGGCGGTCAGAAGGGCGGGTCGCCGTGTCCCCAGCCGGATGTCCTGCCGGTCACGCTGGTGCCGTTCGTGAGCAACGGCGATGACGCCGCCGGTGGGTCTTCGCCGGGTTCGTCGGTGCGGTAGTGGTGGCCGGTGCGGGTGGTGTGGACGATGGTGCCGCTTGGGTCGCGGTGGGCGGTGATGCCGAGCTCGGAGTGCTTGATGCGGTGGTCGCGAGGGCAGGCGGGGTGCAGGTTGGTCCGGGTGGTGGGTCCGGCTGGCCAGGGGATGAGGTGGTCGAGGTCGCAGGTGCGCGCCTGGCGGGTGCACCACGGTGCGGTGCAGGCCGGGTGGTCGGTGCGCACCAGGGCGGCGAGGTGGGCGGAGGGCCGGTAGGTGCGCTCGCAGACCTCGAGGGCCCGGCCGGTGGGGTCGGTGAGGATCCGGCGCCAGGTGGCATCGGTGGCGATGGCCCGGGCCTGGTCGGCGGGGAGGGGCCCAAAGATTCCTTTCGCGCCGCTCAGGGCGGCGGTGAGTGTGCCGGGGTCCTCGCTGAGCCCGAGCAGCGTGGCCGCGGGCACGGTGACGTGGACCACCGGTCGGGAGGCCGCGGTGCGGTGGAGGGGGCCGTGGTCGCCCTCCAGGACCGAGCGGGCGATGTCGACCAGCGCGTCGTGGCGCCACGCCGAGAGCGGCTTGTCGTCGGCGAGGCGTCCTTGGTCGGTGGCGGCTCGGCGTGCGGTGCTGCGCATCGCCAGGGCGCGGGCTTCGACCGCGGCGGCGACGGTGAGCACGTCGGCGGCGGGCCCGTCCATCTCGAGCACTGCCCGCCCGCCCCCGCCGGGGTTCTCGGGGTCACCGGGGGCGTGGGTGACGAAGACCCCGCGGCGCTGCGCGGCCTGCGCCGCGGCGGCCTGGGCGGTGTGGGGGTCCAGGGCCCAGGCTGCGCGTCGGCAGCGTTCGCGCACGGTGTCGTGGCGCACGTGTCCGGCGCCGGGCAGGACTCGGGCGACCAGCTGTTCGCGGTGGTCGGGGTCGATCGCGGCGGCGGCGCCGGCGATGGTGGCGGCGCGGGGAGCGTCGAGCTGCCCGCGGGTCAGGGCGTGATGCACCGCCGGGGTGGCGATCAGGTGTTGGGCGGTGTGCAGGTCGCGCCCGGCGTCGTGGCGGGTGAGGCGCCGGCGTGCGGCCAGCTCTTCGACCGCGGTCGAGGACGCCAGGCCGCGCTCGGCCAGGACGTGGTGCTCGGTGGCGAACGCCTCGGCCTCGGCCTGTCGCCGGGAGGCGAACGCAGCCATGGCGAGGGCCTGCGCAGCGGTGACGCAGGCGAGCAGGCGGTCGCAGGAGGCCACCAGCTCCAGCAGCACCGCGTCCGAGAGGGGCGCAGCATCCGAGAGGGGCGCCGGGGCCGCGGAGCTCTCATGGGGCGAGGTCTCGCTCGTGGCCTGCGCCCCGGTGCTCGACGGTGCTTCTGCGCCGGTGGTGTGGTCACCGCTCACGGGGACCGTGCCGGCCAGCGGCCCCACGAGGCGCTGCACCTCGTGGAATGCCGCGGCGCTCGGCGCCGAGAACGCCAGAGCCCGCGCGAGGGGGTCCTCGACGTCGCTCACGCACGGGTCCATCGCCACCGGTGCAGACACGGGGACCGCGATCAGCCGCACCTCGCCTGGTGATGACGCACCCCACGTCGACGGGGAAGGCGGCGAAGGCGGCGACGAGGAAGGGGGTGGGGACGGTGGCGGGGAAGGTGGCGAGGACGAAGGACGGGACGAGGACGCACCGTGCGCCGGGTGGTCCTCCGGCTCCGGAAGCTCCTCATCGACCATGACGGCGACGTTAGGGACCGCACCCGACCACGCCCGTCCTGCAGCACGAACTCTGTGGACAGAGAACCCTCTCGACCCGGTGCTTGTGGACAACCTGCGTCTCGGGTCCACGCTGCTCGTCAGAGATGCTCGACGCGGTCGCCAACGGCGTCGTCCCGTCCCTCCGGATCACCTCCATCCCTGAGTCACGAGCCGTAACCTGAAGTCATGGCTTCTGTCCCGATGCCCCGTCGCGCCGCGGTGGCGGTGGGCAGGGTTCTCCGGCCCCGGCTGTGGGCACACCTGCTGCGCCTGGCCAACGCCGCGGCGTACGCCCACGCCGACCAGCGCGTCGCCATGTCCGCCGGTCCGAGCCTGGCCATGGCGCCGTCGGTGAGCCTGCGCAACGGCGAGCGCCTGGTGCTCGGTCGCGAGGTCCACGTGGGGGAGCGGTGCTCGCTGTGGGCCGGGGACTCGACCGGCCGCATCGTCCTCGGTGACCACGCCCTGCTGGCCCCGGAGGTGTTCATCACCGCGAGCAACTACGGCACCCGGTGGGGGACGGGGGTGCCGATCATGCACCAGCCGAAGGCCGAGGCCGACGTCCACGTCGGTGCCGACGCATGGCTCGGGGCGCGCGTCACGGTGCTGCCGGGCGTGCGCATCGGTGACGGAGCGGTGGTGGCGGCCGGCGCCGTCGTGACGAAGGACCTTCCCTCCGGATGCATCGCCGGTGGCGTGCCGGCGAAGGTCATCGGCTGGCGCGAGGGTGTGCCGGAGATCGTGCGGCTGGCCTCGTGACCCGATCGACGACGGA
>JARIBR010000295.1 GCA_029258695.1 Quadrisphaera sp. | reverse complement strand
GTCGTGCGTCCCGGCCCGTCACCCTCGGCCCCTGAAGCGTCACGCAGAGAAACCGCCCGCGGGCGCCGTCTCCCGCCCTAGTCTGACGCGATGGGGGAGCGGGGCGCACGCGTCGTCATGGCCACCCGCACCTTCCCGCCCGACTCCGGGGCAGCGCCCATCCGCCTCGCCGCCGTGGCACGGGCCCTGCAGGAGCGGGGAGCGTCCGTCCGGGTGCTGACGACGCGGCCGGCGCGCGGCACGGCGTCGGTCCAACGCGAGGAGGCGCCGTCCCCCGCGGCCAGCCCCGCCACCACCCGGCGCGTCAGCCGATGGCCGGTGCTGCGCGACCGCGCCGGGCGGGTGCGCGGATACCTGCCGTACCTCACCTTCGACCTCCCCCTGAGCCTTCGGCTCGCCCTGGTTCGCGGCGTCGACGCCGTCCTCGTCGAGCCCCCACCCACCACGGGCGCCGTCGTCCGCGTCGTCGCCGGGCTCCGCGGGATCCCCTACGCGTACTACGCAGCCGACGTGCTGACCACCGCGGCGGCCGGCGCGGGCGTGCGCGGCCCCGCGCTGGGGGTGCTGCGCCGCCTCGAGGGTTTCGCCCTGCGCGGCGCCGCGGCGGTGCTGACCCCGTCCGAGGGCATGGCCGAGCAGCTCGTGGTCCTCGGCGCCGTGGCGGAGCGCACCACGGTGGTGGGCACGGGCACCGACACCGACGTCTTCACGCCCCCACCAGGCCCGGGCGACGAGCGGGGCCGACCCGGGGTGGCGCCCGCGGCCCCGTCCGCCGCGCTGGCCGGCATCCCCGAGGACGCGCCGCTCGCGGTCTACGCCGGCACGATGTCCGAGGTCCACGGCACCGAGGTCTTCGTCCGCGCCTTCGCCGCCGCGGCCCGTCGCGTCCCCGGCGCGCGCCTGGCCCTGGTCGGTGACGGCACCGAGCGTGCGGCGTTGGGCGCCCTCGCCGAGCGCCTGGCCCCCGGGCACGTGGTCGTCACGGGCCAGCTCCCCGTCACCGAGGTCGCCCGGTGGTGGCGCCGGGCGTGGGTGGGGCTCGCGGCGATGCCCCACTACCCCGTCGCCCACGCCACGAAGATGTTCGCCGCTACCGCCAGCGGCACCCCGGTGGTCTACGCGGGCCCCGGGCCGTGCGCCGCCATGGTCGAGCGCGGGGGGCTCGGGTGGGCCGTGCCCTACGACGTCGGCGCCGTCACCGACGCGCTCGTCGAGGCGCTCAGCACGCCGCCTGATCACGCGCGGCGCGAGCGGGTCGCCGCGTGGACGCTCGAGCACGCCTCCCTGACGTCGGTCGCGGCCCGCGCCGCCGACGCAATCCTCGGTGTCGCCGCACCCGCGCCCCGCTCAGCGTCGACCTTCCCCCGCTCCCGCGCGCTGTTCGTCGTCTCCGCCACCACCCCGCTCCGGGGCATGGAGCGCGCCGCCCTCGAGGTCGTCGACCGCCTGCGCGCCGATGGGGCCGAGGCCGACGTGGCGGTCCTGGACCCGGGGCCCCCGCCCCGCTCCCGCGCCGAGCGGGCGCTGCGCCTGGCGCGCTCCACCGCCGCTGCCCGATCCCTGCTGCGGTCCGTCCCCGAGGACCAGAGCGTGGTGCTCGTCGGCCTCTGGGTGGCGCTGCGCGTCCTGCCGTGGGTGCGCCGCGGGGCTCGAGGTCCGAGGGTCGTCGCCTGGGAGCACTCCTACACCCGCGAGCGCGCCACGAGGGACGCGGGCTTCCGCGCCGTCGCCCGCGTGGTCCTCCCGTGGTACGCCGCCCGCGCCGACGCGGTGGTGGCCGTCAGCGAGGCCGTCGCGGCCACGCTGCCCGCCCCGGCGCAGGCGACCGCCACCGTCATCGCCAACCCCGTGGCCGCCGAGCCCACCACCCCGCCCGCGACCGCCTGCGGCCGGCGCGAGCCGGTGGACGGTGCCACCACGACGGCGCCGGTGCGCCTGCTGGCCCTGGGGGCGCTCGTCCCGGTCAAGGCGCCGGAGCTGGCCCTCGACACCCTCGAGGCCCTGCGCGCCCACGACGTCCCCGCCCGCCTCGACGTCGCCGGTGACGGACCCCTGCTGCGCGGGCTCGCCGCCCGGGCCCGCGACCACGGGCTGGACGTGACCTGGCACGGGCACGTGCCCGACGTCGCGCCCCTGCTCGCCCGCGCCGACGTGCTGCTCCACACCGCCGCCTCCGAGACGTTCGGCTACGTGCTGCTCGAGGCCGCCGCGGCGGGCGTCCCCGTCGTCGCCGCAGCCACCCCGCAGACCCGGGCCCTGGTCCCGGAGCTGGTGCCCGGGGTGACCACCGCGCCGCGCGGCGGCGCCCTGGCGCTCGGGGTCTGCGCCGTGCTCGAGCGCTCGCCGCAGACCCGAGCCGAGGAGGTGCGGCGCGCCCACCGGGCGCGTCGGGCGGCCTTCGACCCCGCGGTCCTCACCGCCGCGTGGCGCGACGTGCTGCACCTGACGGGCGACGGTGACGGGGCGGCTGCGGCCAGCGGGGGTGTCGGGGCTGCGGTCGCGCACCCTCCGCCCGTCGGCGCTCCGTGACCTGCCGGTGACGGGCCCGGGGCGTCCGAGCCGCCGGGGCTGCACCGGCCTGCTGGCCGACACCGCGTCGATGCTCGCGGGACAGGGCGGCAAGGCCCTCATCCAGGCCGGGTACTTCCTCGTGCTCGCCCGCGAGCTCGGGCCGGAGCGGTTCGGCGCGTTCTCCGCGGTGCTCGCCGTCGTGGCGCTCGCGATGCCGTTCACCAGTCTCGGGGCGGTGCACCTCATGGTGCGCAGCGTCGTCCGAGAGCCGGCCGGCGCGGCGCAGCAGTTCGCCTCCGCGGCGGTGGTCACGGTGGTCGGGGGGGTGGTCGGCGCGCTGCTGGTCACCGGCGTCGGTGCCTGGCTGCTGGCGGGAGCCCTGGACCCGGTCAGCGGCGGCCCGGACCTCGGACCCACCAGCCCTGGGAGCGCCGCTCTCGTGGCCACCGTCGCGGCGCTCGCCGTCGCGGACCTCGTCGGCGCCCTGCTGGCCGAGCTGTGCGGCGGGGTCTACACCGCGACAGGGCGGATGCGCCGCACGGCGAGCATCCAGCTGGCCTACTCGGGGCTGCGCCTGCTCGGCGCCCTGGGGTTGCTGCTGGCCCCGGTCACGTTCACGCTCGGGGCGTGGGCGGGGGTCTACGCCGCGCTGTCGCTCGCCGGGGCCGCCGCGCTGGTGCTCGCGGTGCGCCGGGACGTCGGCCCGGCCCGCCCCGAGCCGCTGCTCTACCTGCACCAGTGGCGTGACGGCCTGGCGTTCTCGATCGGGCTCGGCTCCCAGGCGGTCTACAACGACGCCGACAAGGCGATGCTCGCGCGGATCACCGGCGCGACGTCGGCGGGCGTCTACACCGCGGCCTACCGCCTGGTGGACATGGCGTTCCTGCCGATGCGGGCCCTGCTCTCCGCGGCGTACCCCCGGTTCTTCGCGGCCGGCGCCGGCGGCATCCGCGGCACCGTCGCCCTGGCGCGCTCCCTCGCCCCGGCCTCGGCGGGGTATGCGCTGCTGGCGTCGGCGGGGCTGTTCGTCGCGGCGCCGCTGGCGCCGGTGCTGCTCGGGCCCGGGTACGACGCCGTGGTGCCCGCGCTGCGCGCGCTCGCGCTGCTGCCGCTGCTCAAGGTCGCGCACTACCGGGCGGCGGACGCCCTCACCGGGGCCGGGCTGCAGGGGGCGCGCAGCGCCTGGCAGGTGGGCGTCGCCGGGCTGAACGTGGGTCTCAACCTCGCGCTGATCCCCACCTACGGCGTGGGGGGCGCCGTGGTCTCGTCCCTGGCGTGCGACGCGGCGCTGGGCCTGGCGCTGTGGGGGCTGGTGGCCCGTCACCTCCGGGCGCAGCGCCGGCGCGAGCGTCGCGCCGAGCGCTGAGGGTGGCTGCGGACGGCCCGTCACCCGGTGGTCGGGTGCCCGGCCGGGCCTAGCTGCGACGTCCGGCGCGGTCGGCGAAGGCGTCGAGCGCGCCCAGCACCTCGCGGGACTGCCAGGAGCGCCCGCGACGCCGACCGCCGAGCTCGGTGATCACCCCGGAGTCGACCAGCGTGCGCAGCGCACGGTGGGTGTTGGCCGACGTCACGCCGGTGTGCGCCCGGACGGCGGCCGCGGTGACCACGGGTGAGCGCACGAGCAGGTCGGCCACCCGCCGGGCGACAGCGTCCCGGCGGGCACGGACGCTGTCGTCCCCGCCGCGGCGGATCGTCCTCAGGTCCTCCACGAGCACCCTGCTGTTCGCGATACCTCTCAGCGCGGCCTGCGCCAGCGTCTCGAGGACGGGCTCGACGTCGCCGAGGCGATAGGCGCAGGGCTGCGACGTAGGCGTCGAGGTCGTGCAGCAGACCGGCCGAGACCGGCGGCGTGCTCGCACGGGTGAGCCCTCCTGCCCGCAGCATCGCCTGGACCAGCGCGCGCCCGGTGCGGCCGTTCGATCTCGGCCAGCGCGACCACCCTCGCTCCTGCCGTGAGGTGCTCTGTCCGGGAGCTCGACGCCGACTCCGAGCGCAGCAGCACGGCCTCGAGCCCGGCCAGCTCCTGGCCCACCTCGGCGTCGAAGCGTGCGATCGCCCGGGTCGCGTCGTCAGCCACCGCTGCGACGGACGGGCTCACGGCAGGCGAGGCTGACGCGACGGAGGGCACGACGGCCGCGAGGTAGGGCCCGCTGTGGTGGCGACGTTGCGCTCGCGGGACGAGGTCCTCCGGGAGGGTGGGGTGCCGGAGGACCTCGGTGGTCGACACCCGCGGCCACGGTGGAGCGGACCCGGAGATCATGGGGAACGTCAGCATCCGATCACCACTGATCGGATGCTGAGAGCCCCCGTCGACGTCCGGTCAACGGCGGGCGGCGTGCACGGCCGGAGGTGCTGCGCCGCTCGAGCGTCGCTCGCTCCGGTCGGTGCCCGGCTCTCCCGGCTCTCTCGCGTCCCGGCGCAGCGCTGCCCGCGGGGGCAGCGCCTCGTCGAGGGCCAGGCGCCGGGTCAGCGCGGTGATCTGGCGCTGCATGTCGCGGAAGCGCAGGTACGACGTCGCGACGAAGCCGAGGAAGGCGAGGATCGTGAGGTAGAGGAGCAGGTCGGTGCCGCGGCCGACGCCCAGCAGGGCGGCGGCCTCCGTCCACAGCTGGGGGACGACCAGCGAGGTGGCAGCGGCAGCCATGAAGGCCAGCAGCAGCAGCCGGCGGATCGCCTGGTGCCGGGCGCCGGCGTAGCCGCGGAGCATCACCAGTGCCGCCCCGGCGATGCCGAGCATCAGCACCGCCTTGATGACCACGACCACATCGTGACACCGAGTGAGCGTCAGTGACGCAGACTCGCCGCAGGCGTCCGAACTGTCCGAAGGGTCCGGCGGCGCGGGCGACGACGGCGCGAAGGTCAGCGGAAGATGAGCTCGGTGAGGATGTTCACCGAGTTCCACACCGACTGGCCCTTGGCGCGCGAGTACCGGGTGTAGAGGATCTCGACGGGGTGCTCGGCCCAGCGCCAGCCACCGGCGCCGATCTGCTCGACGATCTCGCTGGCGTGGGCCATCCGGTTCTGGGTGAGGTGCAAGGAGGCCGCGACCTCGGCGGTCATCGCCCGCAGCCCGTTGTGGGCGTCGGTGGTGCGCAGCCCCGACGTCACGGTGGAGTAGGCGACCGCGGCGCGCAGCACCGCGCGCTTGAGCGCCGGCAGCCGGGTGCGCCCGTCGAGGACCCGCGAGCCGAGCAGCGCGTCGACCTCGCCGTCGCGCAGGCGGTCCACCATGGCGGCGGCGTCGCTCACGCGGTGCTGGCCGTCGGCGTCGAACGTCACGACGTACCGGGTGGTGGGGTGGGCCAGGGCGAACTCCAGGCCGGTGGCGATCGCGGCGCCCTGCCCGAGGTTGACGGGGTGGCGCACCACGACGGCCCCGGCCGCCTCGGCCGCGGCGGGGGAGCCGTCCCGGGAGGCGTCGTCGACGCACACCACGTGGTCGAAGGTGGTGCGCAGCCCCCCGACCACCTCGGTGATGACCTGCGCCTCGTCGAAGACGGGGACGACCACCCAGGTGTCCGGCGCGCCGTCAGAATGCACTGACTCAGAGTAGGTGCGCAGTTGCTCCCAGTGGGCGAGTTGCTCGCGGACGGCCGGTGGGCGCCGACGGTGCGCGGACCGGTTCTCAGCCGACCAGCGGCTCGCCGGTGGATTCGCAGAGCGTGCCCGTCGCGGCGTCGACGACGGCGTACCCGTCGGCGATCTCGATCCACCCGAGCGAGGACGCCGCCTCCAGACGCGTCCCGCCCTCGGCGAGCACGAGGCACGCGTCGTAGCCCTCCTCGACCAGGTCGTCGTCGGGCAGCTCCCGGTAGACCAGCGGGGCGTCGAGCGCGAGGGCGTCGAGGAAGTCCTCCTCCGACGAGGTCTGCGCGGCGGCCTCACCGGCCTCCACCACCGCGCCGACGATCGTGGCCGCTCCGACCACGAGGTGGAGGGCCAGCGCGAGCGCGGCGATCGACGCCCCGATCACCGGCGGGGCCAACAGCCGCCCGGCAGCACGCGCCTGGATGATCCCGACGATCGACAGCGCCAGGGCGGCCCCGGCGAGGGGGGGCAGCAGCGAGGCGAAGGAGAGCCCGAAGCCCCACCAGCCGATCGCGGGGAAGAGCGCGGGCCCCGAGCCGGCGCCCGCCGGTGACCGCCGACCCTCGGCCGCCCACGGGGCGGCAGGTGGCCCGTACCCAGGCGGGGTGTCGACGTCCGGGATGCCCCTCGCGCCGGGTGCCAGGGGTGGGAGGGGACCGTCGGGCGCGCTCATGGCCCAGACGATCGTGCCCGCCCGCCCGCGCGGCGAGCCCCGCTGGTCCGGTGGCGGGCACCCTCGCCCCGTTCGGCCCCGCCCGATCACACGCGGTGATCCTTAGCACGTGGGCGGTCAGGGGCGCACGTAGATCCGCCACCGGTGCAGCAGGCAGGCCAGTCCCCACCACGCGGCGAGCGTCACCGCCGACCACACCACCTGCGGGTGCCAGCCGCCGGACAGCGCGGAGCTGGCGGCCGCGGCGATCGACGGGCCGGACGCCCCGTCGCCCGCGGCGTCGCTCGCCGCAGCGACCCATGGCGCTGGGACGCGGGTGAGCACGAGCATGAGGGCGTGGCTGCCGAAGTAGACGAGCAGGCTGTTGCGACCCAGCGCGATGAGCGGCCACGACGCACCCGCGATCGTCCGCTCTCGGGTGGTGGTGGGCTCGAGCACCCCCGGGCGGTCCAGCACCACGTGGCCGACGAGCAGGGCCACCACCACCGCGGAGGCGACGAGGAGCGCGAACGGTGAGGTCCACAGCCGCTTCATCGGCGCCACGACCTGCGCCAGCGCGGCGCCCGCCACGGCGAAGGTCGCCGCGAGCGCCAGCATCCACGGGAGCGCGGCGGCGGGGTTTCCCCACCGCGCGCGGGCGCTCAGCAGCGCGTGGCCCGCGCACGCGCCGGCGGCCGCGGAGACCATCGCCCCGAGGATCGCCACCAGGCCCTCGGGGTCGTGGCCGAGCGCGGCGCCGGCGTAGACGTGGCCCGCGCCGAGGACGGCGGTGTCGATCGCGCCCGACGGGTTGCAGGTGGGGGTCAGCTCGCCGCCGAGGCACCCGGCCGCCCAGACGAGGAGGAGCGTCGTGTGCCCGAGCGCCAGCAGCGCGGTGAGCACGAGCCAGCCGCGGGCGCTGTGGGTGACCAGGTGCCCGAGCGCCATGACGAGGACGACCACGGCGTAGAGCTGCAGGACCCCGGTGAGCCGGAAGGTCGACCAGCCCGTCCACCCGTCGCTGACCAGCGTCAGGGTGAGGTTGTAGAGCAGACCCACCGCCAGGAGCACGCTCGCGCGCCGCAGCATCGCCGCCACGTCGATGCGCCGGCGGTAGGCGAACGCGAGGCCGCACCCGGAGAGCGTGACGAAGACGGGGAAGACCACGTCGACGGGGTGGACGCCGGCCCACGCGGCGTGGTCGTACCAGGGCGACGGCGTGATGAGGCTGTCCGAGGTCACCGACCACAGGAGCATCACCCCGCGCACCGCGTCGAGGCTGGTGATGCGCGCACGCGGGCCCGCAGCGACCTGCTCGGGTGCGGCGCCCCGGCGGTGGGTGGGCGCCGCCGGACCGGCCGGGGCGCGCGCGCTCACCGGCGCGGCCCCGGCAGGTGGACGAAGCTCTGCACGCGCGCCATGATCAGCGGCTCGCCGTCGGGGTCGGGCACGGCGCGCTCGGTGCGCGGCCACCACCCGCCAGGGAAGGCCAGCCAGCCGTAGACCCGCTGCGCGAGCCCCAGGCGCCGCGGCACGGGGGACCCGTCGTCACCGACGACGTCCGGCCCGAGCCCCATGAGGCGCCGGTACTCGGCCGGGGCCACCTCGCTGGTGATGCTCGCGCGCGGGTCGTGGGCCCCGGTGACGACGAAGGTGCCGTCGCGCGGTGCCAGTGCCCGGGTCAGCGCCGGGTCGAGCAGGGCGTCGGTGACGGCCAGGTGGTCGGGATGCTGGTACGGCGCGTCCGGAGCCTCGCCCGCGTACGCCGCGGAGACCACGCGGGTCAGCGGCAGGTCCGGCAGCAGCGCTCCGCGCTGGGCCAGGACCGCGCGCACCCCCCACGCCACCTCGTCACCGGTGACCTCCCCGTCGCCGGCGTCCAGCGCGACCATCGCCATCGTGGGTTCCGTCCACACGAGCGCGCCCGGGGAGGGGGCCGCCCCGCGGGTCGCCGGCGCCGCAGCGGGCAGCCCGTCGGCGGCCTCCTGCGGGGGCAGGTCGACCTGCCGGGACTCCGGCAGCGTGGAGCGCTCGGGCACCTCGGCGGTGCGCTCGTCGGTGTCGGTGTCGGTGTCGGTGTCCGCATCGGGTCCGGCACCGGTGTCAGCGTCGTCGGCGCCGGACCACGCCAGGCTCAGGAACGTCGTCCAGCTGGCCATGCGGGCGTCGGCGCAGCTGGCCGTCCCGGCTCCCTCCGGCGGTGGCGACGGCGGGATCTCCCCGGCGGCGACGTCCAGCTCGGCGGTGTGCACCACCGGGTCGCAGTGCGTCGTCGCCTCCCCGCGGGTCATCGTCAGCCACACGGTGAAGACGTCCGGGGAGCGCTCGACCTGCGACCAGGCCTCCATCTCGTCGTCGGGGTGCGGGCTCACCACGAGCTGCAGCCGCGTCGGTCGCTCGCTCTCGGCGGCCGCGTCCTGGCGGGCCTCCGCCTCGGCGGCGACCCTGTCCGTGGCCAGCATCCCCGCCTCGGCGCTGCACCCGGCGAGCAGGAGCAGCGCTGCGCCGGCGCCCACCACGCACCGGGGCAGCCGCGTCCGCGGCGGGGAGGAGGGTCGAGGCACCCCGCCATACTGACAGTCATCAGACGTCGCTGGCCGTCAGGGCGCGGACCGGGAACCTGGGGGTTGCCTGGCCGTCGTGCGCCGTCGTGCGCCGTCGTGCGCCGTCGTGCGTCGTCCTGCGTCGTCCTGCGTCGTCCTGCGTCGTCCTGCGCCGCTCAGCGCCGCACGAACGTCTGCACTCGGGCCATCACCAGCGCGGCGCCGTTCTCGTCGGGCACCGGCAGCTCCGTCGGCGGCCAGTGCCCGCCGGGGTTTCCGAGCCACCCGTAGACCCGCTGCACGAGCCCTTCGCGGCGGGCGGACCTCGGGTCGGCGGGGTCGGCCAGCGGTCCAAGACCCATGAGGCGCTCGTACTCCTCCTCCGGGATCTCGCTGGTGACGCCGGCGGCCGGGTCCGAGGGCCACGTCGCCACGAGCATCCCGCGGCGCGGCGCCAGCTCCCGGGCCAGATCACGGTCGAGCAGGGCCTCGTGGACGGCCACGTGGTCGGGGTGGGCGTACACCGCCCACGGGTTGGGCTCCCCCGATCCGTCGAGGGCGTCGGTCCCGGAGTTGACGTAGGCGGCGGCCACCACCCGTCCCAACGGCAGGTCCGGGACCAGGGAGGGCGCCCCCACCGGCCCGCCCCCAGGCCGCGCGACGGGGCGTGAGGCCAGCACGGCACGCACCGCGGCCCGCACCGTCTCCACGCGCAACCGGCCGTCACCACCGTCCACCGCGACGAGGGTGCGCTCGGGGCTGGCCCACAGCAGCGCCTCGCCCGCCCCGTCGAGGCGGACGCGCTGGGCCGGCGGGGCCGTGGCGCGCGCGGGCAGCTCCGGCGGGCCGGCGCTGGCGATCGCGTCGGGCACGTCGGCCAGCGCCAGGAAGGTGGTCCACGACGCGAGGCGGGCCGCGCCGCAGGAGGGGGTGCGGCTCCCCTCCGGGGTGGGGTGCGGCGGGATCTCCCCGAGCCCGGGCGAGCTGTTGCGGGCGTGCGCCGCGGGGTCGCAGTAGGCGGTCCCCTCGCCGTGGGTCATCACGAGCCAGACGGTGTGGACGTCCGCTGACCGCTCGACCTGCGACCAGCCCTCCAGCTCGTCGTCGGGGTGCGGCGCGACGACGAGCTGCAGGCGCGTCTGTCGCGACGACGGGTGGTCCGGTGCCCGCGCGCTGGAGCCAGGGCCCGGGCGTGCGTGGCCCGGTGTCGTCCGGCCCGGTGCCGGTGCTGGTGCCGGACGAGCTGGCGGAGCGGGGTCGGGGCCTCCGCGGCGACGGCGGGCACGGCGACGCAGCCAGCACATCTCGGCATCGTCACACCTCGGGACTCCCAGCCGCTGCCGACGTGCCGCTCACCGGCCACGGTCTGCCGTGCGGCACCTCGCACCTCGCACCTCGCACGTCGACCGGGGACGTTCCACCGTCCCCCACCGTTTCAGTGACGCGGTGGGGCGTCCCCGGTCGCGAAGGGGTGCGGCTGTCAGCGCGGTGGGGCGTCCCCGGTCGCGAAGGGGCGGCTCCCGGCATCGTCGGGTGTCCTCGTGCGGGGAGCGGCTGGGGCTGCTCGTGCGGCGGTCGCACCGGCATCGACCGCGTGTCCCGGCGCCGCGGCTACGCGAGCTCGGCGGGGCTGACGGTGAGGTCCCGGAAGGAGAACTCCGTGTTGTCCCCCCGCAGGCCGGTGCGCCCGGGGCCGCGCAGGGGCGGCGGGCTGTCCTGCCCGTCGTCGACGACGGAGAGCACCTCGCGCTCGCCCTCCCGCAGGGTGATCGCCACGCCGTCGTCCACGTCGACCGCGGTGACGGTGAAGGAGCGCCACCCGCCCTGCGGGCACGCCAGCGGTGCCTCGGCGAGGGTCACGTACTCGCCGCCGGTCTCGGAGCTGTCGTCGGGCGTCTTCCGCTTGACGGTCACGGTGTCGTCGCGGCGGCACAGGTCGACGGAGTAGAAGTTGTCGGCGTCGGCGTAGCGGACGAACAGGTGCACGCCGTCGAAGTCGACGGCGGGGGTGCGCTCGGTCGTCGTCATCCCCGCCACGCGCAGGTCCACGTCCACCTGCACGTCGCCGAAGGTGCGCCGGGTGACGGCCCTCAGCACCGCGGAGCCGGTGTCGTCCTGCGAGCGCGCGTCCGGTGAGCCGCCGTCGATCGAGCCGGAGGTCCCCGCGCCGTCGTCGGCGAACAGCGACCCGCTGGTGACGATCCACTCGTCCGAGCGCGCGACGTCCTGCGCCTCGGGCTCGCGGTAGGCGAGCTCGTTGGAGACCAGGCCGTCGTCTGGGAACGTCGCCCGCCACAGCGGCTCGTCGGGCTCGGCGAGGGACGGTGCGGGAGGCCCGGACGCGGAGGGGTCCGTGGACGCTGACCCCGGCGGCGGTGACGGGGTGGTCGTCGGGGCTGCCCCCCGATCGGAGGAGCCGGAGGTGGGCGCGGGCTCCTGCGCGTCGTCCGATGACGTCTCGCCGCCGGTGAGCGTGACCGCCAGGACCACCGCGGTCACCACCAGGGCCGCGAGGCCCACCAGCAGCGCCACCGGTGGCCGGGGCGAGCCCCCCGCGCGCCGAGGGCGGCCGGCGGCGCGGTGGAGCCTGCTCCGTCGGGCCATCAGGGCAGGGTCGAGACGGTCAGGCCTTCCACGGAGGGGAACGCCGCCGCCGGGTCCGGGCCGCGCTGGCTGACGATCCCGAGGCTGCCGAGGATCGACGACCGCGTCGTGACGGGCTCCAGGTCCCCTGGCGTGACGGCCACCCGGGTCATCAGGCGACCGTCGACGATCACCGCCACCTCCTCCTCGGTCACCTCCAGGCGCATCGCGTGCGAGTCCCCGGTGCGGGCCAGCGGACCGGAGTAGACGCTCTCGTCGCCGCGGCTGACGTCGAGCCACGTCGAGGAGGCGCTGGCCGAGACCTCGCCGACGCGTCCGACGCGGGCTCGCAGACCCGCCTTGGTGGCGCCGGAGCCGGACCCGCCCAGCGTCGCAGCGGCTGGGTCGCTCAGGCCCGTGACCTCGCCCTCGACGGCGAAACGGGACCAGGTCGAGGTGGCCTGCGGCGCCCAGTTCGCGCGCAGGTACGTCTCGTCCGGGGCGTCGACCCGCACCGCGTCGCCGTCGAGGGCCACCGGCGCGGGACGCGTGGTGGGCTCGAGCCAGGTGCTGGAGGCGTCGTGGACCGCGAAGTCCCCGACGGGGATCTGCTGCATCCGCTCCATCGCGGCGAAGACGTCGTCGGCGTCGTCGTCCGCGAAGATCTCCTGGCGCGCGACGAGGCCGTCCTCCAGGTCCTCGGGCACCGCCGGACGCGGCGCTTGACCGTCGTTGACGAACGAGACGAGGAACAGGTCGTCGACCTGGGCGCGGGTGAACTCTGTCGGCCGGGGGTCGATGCCCTCCTCCTCCTCGAGCCGGACCTCGGAGAAGGGCCAGGCGAAGAGCGTGGGCCGGGGGAGGCCGTGGTCGGTGAAGTCGGTGATCGAGCGCCGCAGGTCCTGGCGCACGCGCTGGGTGAAGCTGTCGTAGCTCTCCTGCTGCCCGTCGACGAACTGGCGGTTGGTGAGCACCGACCCGGTGCGCTCCCCGTCCTCGCCGACCGGGGCCTGGGTGTGGAGCAGGGCGGAGTGCGAGGCGAAGCTCCACCGGCCGCTGTCCTGCATCCGCTCCACCTGGTCCCACGTGAGGTAGTAGGGGGCGCGCGTGCCGACCCGGCCGGTGATGAGGAAGGAGATCGCGTGCTGGCCGTTCTCCTCGAGGATCGTGTCGCCGTAGGCGTAGAGCCCGGAGGTGCCGTCGTCGAAGGTGATGACCGCCGAGCGCGGCGGCGGCGTGAAGCGCCCCTCGGCGTAGGCGGTGAGCTCCTCCTGCGTCAGCGTGGTGTACCCGGCCTCGCGGAGCATCGCCATCTGCTCGGCGAACGCCTGCGGCGTGACGACGTACTGGCTCTCGCTCTCGGGGGCGATGTCGTGGTAGGCGAGCACCACCGGCGCCGCGCCCGTGCCGGCCGGGGCGCTCGCCGCCGCCTGCGCCGCGTCGGCGTAGGTGGCCTGCTGCTCCGGGGTCAGCACGGCGGCCGTCGTCTCGCGGGAGCCCACCTGCTCGCGGAAGCGTGCGAGCTCGAACGCGCCGCCGAAGATGGTGACGAGCAGCGCCAGCGCCGCCAGCCCGGAGAGCAGCGCGACGAGGCGGTGACGGCGCTTGCGCGGCAGGGGGGCGGGGACCTCGGGCACCAGGCCCATGGCGTTCTCGCGGGCGCGCTCCGCCTCGGACCGGCGGACCGTCGCCCCGGTGCGGGCTGAGGCGAGCCGGCCCCCGGGCCCGGTGGCGCCCGGGGCGTCGCCACCGGGGGCGCCGTGGTCGTCCGTGGCGTGGTCGTCGCGGTCGATCAGGCTCATCAGACGATGGCTCCCCGGGTCAGGACGAACAGGTACAGGGTGATGACGACGGCCAGGATCAGCGCCGCCACGAGGACCCGGCGGGCGAGGTGCAGGGCCCGTCGGGCCGGCGTCTGCGCGGTGGTGCGCGCTCGGGCGCTCACAGCGTCCTCGACCAGATGCCGCGGCGGATCGTCAGCAGCGAGTAGGGCAGCAGCCACGAGAGCAGCACCGAGGAGATGAGCGACATCAGCGGCCGGTAGCGCCAGCGGGTGGAGCCCGGGTGGTCGATCATGTAGGACACCCCCCACGCGCAGCCCTTCACGAGCACCCCGGCGACGTACAGGGCGGTGAGCATCCACAACCCGTTGACCGGTGCCCAGACGAGGTGGCGCACCGCCATGACCGGCGCGAGGATCACGAACATCGAGTGCCCGTAGTAGAGGAACGCCGGGCCGAGGCCGCGCCGCCACATGAAACGCCCGGTGAAGGCGAGGTTGCGGGCGAAGGACTTCTTCCAGCGGATCTGCTGCTTGAAGAACGCCTTGCCGCTCTCGGGGACGACCGTCCAGACCTTCGCGGAGCGCACGTAGCCCACGCGCCAGCGGCGTTCGGGGTAGTCCACCTCGGAGACGAACGGCGAGTCGGCGTTGCGCTCCTTGAGCCCGCGGCCCAGCCACTTCTGCCCGAGGACGTAGCCGGTGAGCTGGCGGTCGGTGGCGAACTTGAACTCCGCGCCGAGGAAGCGGTCGGTGGCCCACGCGGGCAGGTAGTTCCAGATGGCGTCGCGGCGGAAGACCGCGAGCGGCCCGGAGACGCAGGTGACGGCGCCCAGCGAGGCCTCCGCGGCCTTCGAGACCCGGAAGGAGCCCTCGTACCAGGTGTCCTGCACCCTCGAGAGCAGCGTGGCGTCGGCGTTCAACGCCCGCGCGTGCCCCGAGACGGCGCCGAGGCCGGGGTTGGCGACCAGCGCCGCCACGCAGCGGCGCAGGGCGTCGGGGGCGAGGATGCAGTCGGAGTCGGTGAAGGCGATGACCTCGCCGTCGGCGACCTGCGCGCCGGCGACCAGCGCGTTCTTCTTGCCGACGTTGTTCTCCAGGGCGAGCAGCGTGAAGCCCAGCTCGTCGGACAGCTCGCGCAGGCGCTCCGCGGTGCCGTCGGTGGAGCAGTCGTCGACGACGACCACCTGGAGGTCGGGGTAGTCGGAGGTGACCATCGAGCGCACGCAGTCGTCGATCACCTCGATCTCGTTCATCACCGCGACCAGCAGGGTCACCCGGGGGCGCGGGCTGAGCGGCGGGGCGTCGGCGTCGTTCGGCACCCGGGCGAACCGGGGGTCCGACGGGTCGTCGTAGCGGGCGTACGCGAGGTAGAAGGCCACGATCGTCGCGGTGAGCACCGCCACGCCGTACATGAGGAGCACGGGGTCCTGCGCCAGGTTGGGCAGGATCCGGGCCAGGAGCGCCAGCAGCGGCACCAGCAGGACCAGCGTGACGAGGCGGCGCACCCCGCGCCGGGCGGTGGGCTCGAGGCCGTCGAGGCGCGAGACCTGTGCGGTGCGCTGCTCGATCTCGTCCGCGGAGCCCACCGGCGGCATCTGGATCGGGGTGGTGAGGTCGACGGTGGGCCGCCCGTCGGGCGTGGGGGCGGCTCTGGGGTCCGGCGACAGGTGGACGTCGGAACGGTGGGCGACGGCGAGCTCGTCGACCACCTGCTGGTCGGCGGCGCGGGTGTCGAGGTCCACGTCGCCCGAGGGGTCGACGTGGACCTCGAGGGTGTCGCGCTCGTCGTCGGGGAGGTCGCGGGTACGGGTGGAGGGCGCGGAGACCGGTGTCATCGAGGTGCTCACACCACCGAGCGGTGGGGGACGGCGTCGGCGCGGAACGTCGCGTCGAGGACGGGCACGCCCGTCTCGGAGACCTCGGCGAGCCAGCCCAGGTCCTCGCCCGGGTGGGCGGTGTGCAGGAGCACGATGTCGGCCTGCACCTCGTCCGGTCCCTGCGAGCGCAGCGTCACCGTCTCCTCGCGCCCGTGGTGGCCGGCCAGGGTCAGCTCGGGGACGTGGGCGTCGGTGTAGGTGATCGACGCGCCGAGGCGCTGGGCACCGGCGATGATCTCCAGCGCCGGGGACTCGCGGACGTCGGCGACGCCGGGCTTGTAGGAGACGCCGACGACGTGGACGCGGGCGCCGCGCAGGGGCAGGCCGCGCTCGGCGAGCTCCTCGCGCAGGCGGTCCACCACCTTGCCGGGGCGCAGGGCGATGCCGGTCATGGCCGCCTCGATGACGGGGGCGCTGGCGCGCTGGCCACGCAGCTGCCACAGGAGGTAGTGCGGGTCGCACGGGATGCAGTGGCCGCCCACCCCGGCGCCGGGGGTGAAGCGCATGAAGCCGTAGGGCTTGGTCGACGCCGCGTCGATGACCTCCATGGGGTCGATGCCCGCGGCGCCCGCGACGTCGGCGAACTCGTTGATCATGGCGATGTTGACCGCGCGGAAGGTGTTCTCCAGCAGCTTCGTCAGCTCGGCGGCCTCGGGGGAGGAGACCTCGTGGATCGAGGGGCAGGTGTCGATCAGCGCGGCGGACGCCCGGTGGGTGCTCTCGGGGGTGAGGCCCCCGACGACCCGCGGGGTGCCGGCGGGGGAGTGGTCGACGACGCCCGGGTCGATGCGCTCGGGGGAGAACGCCACGTGGACGTCGACCCCGGGGGTCAAGCCGCGCTCGGCCAGCGGGGTGACGACGAGCTCGCGGGTGCAGCCCACGTAGGTGGTGGAGGTGAGGATGATCGTCGAGCCGGCGCTGGCCCGTGCGGTGACCGCGGCGCACGCCGAGCCCAGCGCCCGCAGGTCGGGCACCAGCTGCTCGGTGACCGGGGTGGGCACGCACACGATGATCGTGTCGGCCGCCTCGATCCGGTCGAGGTCGTCGGTGAGCTCGAGCTGGTCGGAGCCGAGCTGGCGCCCCAGGCGCTCCAGGTCGTCGGGCAGGAGGTCCACGTCGGAGGCGACGATCGCGTCGAGGCGGGCGGTGGAGACGTCCAGGCCGATGACGCGGCTGCCCGTCTCCAGCAGGGAGAGGGCGGTGGGCAGGCCCACGTAGCCGAGGCCGACGACGGCCACGGTGGGGGTGGTGGTCCCGCCGGTGGCCGGGGTGTCCGGGCGCGTCGGCAGCTGACGCCCCCAGCCCGCCGCCCCGGGCTGGCTCGTGGGGGCTTCGGCGACGGCAGACGACATGTTGATTACTCCTGGTGACGATGAGGGGGTGATGCCGCGGTATCCGCGGGGTGCGAGGCATGGTCTCTCGCAGTCTTCACCGTAACGTGACCATATCGGCCGTTCATTCCGTCTTTGGCCTCACGCACGGTGATCGACTCGTGCTGTAGGGCATGCATCGACAGAACGTCACAGAATGGGTGGTCGTGAGGGCGTTCTCGATCACCTGCCGTGGTGATCTTGTGGCCTTTCCCGGCGCCGCCTCGGTGATCATGGGCCTTTACCCCGCGCCGCCCCGGTGATCATGGGCCTTTACCCCCTGGGGCGAGCCCGGAAGGGGGTGAAAGCCCATGATCACCGGCGGGGTGCCGTCCTCCTCGGCGTCGGCGGCCCCGCCACACGGTCACGCACCGCGCTCGGCGGCAGCGCTAGGGTCGCGACGACGAGCACCCCGACGAAGGGCTGGCGGCATGGACGAGCACCGCAACGGAGCGGGCGCCGTGGTGGCGACCATGGCCGCGCACGGCATCGACACCGTCTTCGGCATCCCCGGCACGCACAACCTCGAGCTGTACCGCCACCTCCAGCGCGCCGGTCTGCGGCACGTCACGCCCCGCCACGAGCAGGGCGCCGGGTACGCCGCCGACGCCTACGCCCGCGTCACGGGGCGACCGGCGGCGGTGCTCACCACGTCTGGCCCGGGCCTGACCAACGCCATGACGGCCGCCGCCACGTCCTACGCCGACAGCGTGCCGGTCCTCTACCTCTCCCCGGGCGCGCCGACCGGCACGGAGGGCGCCGACCTGGGGCTGCTCCACGAGACGAAGGACTCCTCGGGTGCCATGGGCGCTCTCGTGGCCGCCAGCACCCGGGTGACCTCGCCCGACGACGCGGCGCGCGCCACGGCGGCCGCGATGCGCGCGCTGACCCGCACCGGGCGGCGGCGCCCCGTCCACGTGGAGGTCCCCGTCGACGTCCTCGAGGCGCCGTGGTCGGGGCAGGTGGCGGCGCCGGACGGCGAGGCACCGCGCTGGTCCGACGCTCAGCGACCCGACGCTCAGCGACCCGACGTGCGCCACTCCGACGTGCGCCAGCATGACCCGCACGCACCCTACGCGCAGCAGCTGGCCGATGCCGCCGAGGCGCTGCGCCGCGCCGACGACGTGATGATCGTCGCGGGCGGCGGGAGCGTCGACGCCGGTGACGCGCTGCGCGCCCTGGCCGAGCGCCTCGACGCACCCGTCGCCACCACCAGCGCCGCGCGCGGCGTGCTGGACGAGACCCACCCGCTCGCGCTCGGTGCCTGCGTGCGGCTGCGCGCGGTGCAGCGGGCCGCCACGCAGGCCGGCGCCGTCCTCGTGGTGGGCAGCGAGCTCGGCGACTCCGACCTGTGGGGCGGGCAGGTCAGCGCCCGCGTCATGGTCCGCGTCGACACCGAGCCCGAGCAGCTGGGCAAGAACGTCGGTGACACCGGCCGGGTGATCGGCGTCCAGGGTGACGCCGGAACGGTGCTGCCCGCCCTGCTGGAACGGCTGGCCGGCGCAGAGATCGACGGCGACGGCGACGGCGATGGTCGAGGCGGCCACGGCCACGGCCACGGCCCCGGGTCCGACGCCCGCCAGCGCGTCGCCGCCCTGCGCGAGGCCTGCGCCGCCGAGGCCGCCGTCGACGCCGGCCCCAACGCCGAGATCGCCGCCGCGGTGAGCGCCGCGCTCCCCGAGGGCGCCGTCGTCACCGGTGACTCCTCGCAGATCGCCTACTACGGCGCCATGCACTTCCTCACCCGCAGCCAGGCGCGGCGCTGGTGCTACATGCCGGGGTTCGCCACCCTTGGCTACGCCGTGCCCGCCGCCGTCGGCGCCGCCGTGGCCCTGCCCGGCCACCCGGCGGTGGCCCTCGTCGGCGACGGAGCCTTCATGGTCAGCGCCCCCGAGCTGATGATGGCCGTCGAGCTGGACCTGCCCGTCGTCACCGTCGTCGTCGACAACGGGGGCTACCG
>JARIBR010000284.1 GCA_029258695.1 Quadrisphaera sp. | reverse complement strand
GGCCGGTGCGCAGGTTCATCTCGCGCAGCAGCCGTTCGACGTAGCGCACCGTGGACGTCTTGCCGTTGGTCCCCGCCACGTGGATCACCGGCGCGGCCAGGTGGGGGTCGCCGAGGAGGGCGAGCGCGTCGGCGATCGGCTGCAGCCGGGGCTGCATCCGGTCCTCCGGGGTGCGGGCGAGCAGCTCGGCGTGGACGGCGCGCAGCGCGGGCACGGGCTCAGAGAGGGGCACGGGCCCATGGTGGCCGATCGGGGGTGGGATGCGCGAACCCGTCGGAGGCTCGACCTCCGCTGGCATGCGACGTCAGACCTGGAGGTGTCCATGACCGACGTCCTCGTCGGGGACGGAGCGGACGTCATGAGGGCCCCAGCGGAGGTCTCCGCGCGCCGTATCGTGCGATCGTGAGCCCCCAGCGACCTCGACAGCACGTTCTGGAGGAGCTCTCGCGCCAGGCCTTTCGAGCCGCCTTGCCGGCGGAGTGGGTCGTGCGATCGGTCGAGGACGACTACGGGATCGACCGTGAGGTCGAGATCTTCGTGGACGGGCAAGCAACCGGCCTGACGTTCAAGGTGCAGCTCAAGGCTAGCGACCGCGTATCCAAGTCGGGCGCGTCTCGCCGAGTCACCATGGAACAGCTCGGGTACTGGAAATCCTTGGACGTCCCGGTCCTGATCGTCTACTGGGTGGTGGAGACTCGGAGCCTGTACGGCAGGTGGGCCCACACGCTCGGTCGCGAGCCCACGTTCAAGCCCGGTGCGGAGACGACCACGATCACCTACGACGCCCAGGACCTGCTGGTCGACGGGGCAGATCGACTCCTGGACGAGGCCTGGATCGTCCGAGAGCTCCGTGCGGGTCATCTGCCCCAGCCTTTCGAGCTGCACGTGCGCGTTGACGACTCGTTCACCGGCGCGTCCCAGCACGAGGTGGTGGTCCGACTCCGCTCACTCGTGCGCTCGCGTTCGCTCGACCGGGTCGTCGAGGTGTTGCCTGCCACCCACGATGGTCACCAGCCGCGGTTCCTCGTCCAGCTCTCGGGTGGCCGATCCACCGTCCTGCGAGCGAGCCTGCCCGTCGACGTTGCTTCGATCCGCGTCGGGCTGCCGGCGGACGTCTACGGACATCGTCGCGGTCCCGACGACGTCGATACCCTGGTCAACGACGTGCTCGTCGCGATGGCGGTGGCGCTCGGGAGCACCGGCGCACGCGGCAGCGCCGCACGCCTCCTCGACCGTGTCGCTCGCGAGTCCTCCCTCGCCACCATTCCCGAGCTGGCTCCGGTGCTCGCCGAGCTGCTGGACGAGCACGAGATGGCTGACGAAGCGCTCGTCCTCGCCGTGAGGCTGATGACCGCAGACGAGCCCGACGCCCGCGACGCCAGCGACGAGTACCTCTCCGCTGCACTCCACCACCTGGACCGTGTGGACGAGGCGTCGGTGAATCATCTCGTCGAGCGGATGCGCCAGCGAGCTCACCACGAAAGGGTTTCCGGCAACCCGCGGCGCGCCGGCCGCACGCGCTACAACATCGGCCGGGTGCTCAACAGCATCGGCGAGCGCGAGGCGACGCTGCGCGAGCTCGACGCAGCCCAGACCCTCGATCCTGGGTACCGAGAGCGCCACTACTTCTTCCGTGAGCGCGGCGGCGTCCGCTGGGAGGTCGGGGACCATCTCGGGGCCGCCGAGGACTACCGACGAGCGCTACAGCTGGGCGCTGAGCCCACAGAGCTGCGACCGCTGCTGATCGACACGTTGCTGTGGGCGGGACGCTACTCCGAGGCGTCCGACGTCTTGGCAGACTGGAGCCCGTCAGGGCACCGGCTCGATCGTCTCGCCGGCCTCGACCGCCTGGTCCTCGCGGAGCTGGAGCGCATAACAGGCGTCGCTCAGCAAGAGCGCCGACCTACCGACCACGCGGTGATCGAGGCGGCAGGTGACGACATCGAACGGTGCACTGAGCTGCTGCGCACGACGGACGCGTTGGACGACCGGATCTGGGTGCAGCTCATCCAGAACCGCGAACCCTCGTTGGCACAGCTGGTCGTGATCGCCATGATGCGTCAGGATGATGTCCTGGTGTGGGCCGTCTCTACCGCCGCCGCGTTCCTGGTCGACGACGAGTCCTCGTTGGTTCTCTCGTACATCGTGAGCTCTGCCGCCGCCCTGACCGACACGGACGCCTACCTAGCCGCCGTAGAAGAGGTGGCAGATGGTGCGATGGACGCGTCGTCCGCTGCGCGGCTGAGGACTGCCGTCTACGAGCGCATCGCCTCTGAACGAGATGGACCGACCCGTACGACGGTGCGCGTCATCACCGACACACGGTCGAGTTGAGCAGGTCGTCCGACGTGGTGCTGTCCGCGCCGGTTCCCGCCGGTCAGGCTCGCAACGAGCCCTCGTCCACGGTGATGCCCATCACGGTGGCCACGCGGTCCAGGTCGACGTCGTGGGCCAGCAGGGCGGCCCCGTTCCGCCAGGCCACGGCGGCGATCATGCAGTCCACGATGCCGCGCGGGGTCACCCCGCCGCGGGGGCAGCTGCGGTAGATGCTCGCCGCGGCGTCGAAGTCGACGGCGGCATCGACGGCGAGGAGAGTCGGGCGCGCGAGCATGGCGCGCAAGCGCAGCTCGTCGCCGGGGTGGCGGGCGCCGGCGAGGATCTCCATCTGCACCGGCTCGGTCACGGCCAGCACAGCGCCGTGCGCGACCAGCTCGCGCATCCGCAGGTGCGCCGGGCTGCCGGTCGCGCGGTCGAACTCCACCCAGGCGGAGGTGTCGGCGAGGATCACGTGTCGCCGGTGGGCGGCTGGTCCTCCGGCACCTCGCCGATGGCGTGAGCCCCCTCCATGGCTAGCGCGTCGTCGCGGGTCATCGGTATCCCGCCGAGCCAGCGCAGCGCCCTGTCCACCGCTTCGGTCTTGGTGCGCAGCCCGTAGCGGTCCATCACGCGACGCACCGCATCGTCGTCGATCTCGATGTTCGTCCGCGTCCTCGGCATGAAGCAATGGTACACGTTGAAGGTGTATTGTGATCAGTAAGCGTGCCGTCCGACAACGAGCGCGGCGAGACTGTGGAGCGTCTTTACCGCCACCCGTAGCACTGAGAGTCAGCCTTCGGCGAGGAGGGGTGATAAGGCCACCCCCGCCGGCACCCGAGTGTCCTCATCCCAGCCGGTGGGTGCCTCGGCCGGTGAAGAACGAGAGGGACGATAGCCGTGGCTGACGACGCGAGCGACCGCAGCGACGCCGTACCGCGGGTGGCGGGGCGGCTGAGGGAGATGACCGAGGCCTTCTACGCCCTCGGCCAGGACTTCGCCGCCCGCCAGGACCTCCACCCCACGGACGTCCAGGCGCTCGTGCACCTCGTCAGGGCCGAGGCCTCGGGCGTGCCGGTCACCCCTGGCCACATCGGTGAGGCCCTCGGGCTGGCCTCGGGCTCGGTCACGGGTCTCATCGACAGGCTCGAGCGCACCGGTCACGTACGACGCGTCCGCGACCTCCGCGACCGCCGACGCGTCATCGTGGCGCCCACCGACACCGCCCTGCGTGCGGGGCGCGAGTACTTCGGGGGGCTGGACACCGCGGTGGCCCACGTGCTCGACGGCTACCGGCCCGAGGAGCTGGCGACCATCCACCGCTTCCTCACCGAGATGACCGCCATCGCCGCCGACACCACGGGCACGCACACCGAGCAGCCCCCCGCAGCGGCCGATGGCTGAACCACCGTCCGCCCGGGAGCGGACGGCCGCGCTGCCCACGGACCTCCAGCTGCGCGCCGGCCGCGCTCGGCTGCGGCGGGCGTGCGCGCTGGACGTCCCCGCCGTCGTGGCGCTGCTCGCGGAGGACCAGATCGCGAGCCGCCGCGAGGACGCCCGCGACCCGCGGGCTCTGGAGGACTACCTCGAGGCCTTCGCCGCGATCGACGCCGACCCCGCCCACGACCTGGTGGTCGCCACCATCGACGGGGACGTGGCGGGGACGCTGCAGGTCTCGTACCTCCCGGGGCTGGCGCGACGCGGTGCGCTGAGGGCGCAGGTCGAGGCGGTACGCGTCGCCCGGGCGCACCGGTCGGACGGCCTGGGCACGGCGATGATGGCTTGGGTGGCGGGCGAGGCTCGCCGCCGCGGCTGCGCCCTGGTGCAGCTCACGACCGACGACACCCGGACCGACGCCCACCGCTTCTACGAGCGGCTCGGCTTCACGGCGAGCCACCGGGGCTTCAAGCTGTTCCTCTGAGCCGCTGGACCACCACCGCCATCACCGGCACCGCCGTCAGCGCGCCGCGACCGCCACCACCACGGCGTCCACGTCGCCCGCGACCACCTCCACGGCCTCGGCCAGGGTCTGCTCGGCGATCCGGTCCTGGTGCTCGCTCGCCCAAGCACGCTCGGCGCCGGGCACCGTCAGGGTCAGCGCGATGCGGTCCCCCACCGCGAGACCGGCGGCCTTGCGCGCGTCCTGCACCGCGCGCACCACGTCGGCGGCCCAGCCGGCGCCCGCCAGCTCGGGGGTCACCTCGGTGGAGAGGACGACGAACCCGCCGCCCGGGAGCGTCGCGACCACCTGGCCGTCACCGGCGCCGGTGGCCTCGGTGACCAGGTCGTACTCGCCCTCCTCCAGCGCCACCCCCCCGGCCACGAGGACTCCCGCGGCGTCCACCGACCAGTCACCGGTGCGCGCGGCCCCGATGCAGGTCTGCACCTGGCGCCCCAGCCGGGGGCCGGCGGCGCGGGCGTTGACGCTCAGCCGCTGGGTGATGCCGTAGCGGCCCGCGGCGTCGTCGGCGGCGTCGAGGTCGACCAGGGCGACGTCGCGCACGTTGACCTGGTCCGCGACGAGCGGGACCAGCGGGCGCAGCCGCTGCACGCCTGGCGCCGCGACCGTCAGCGTCGAGAGCGGCTGACGCACGCGCAGCCCGTTCGCCTTGCGCAGCGCCAGCGCCGAGGAGGACACCGCGCGCACCACGCCCATGTCCTCGACGAGGGCGCGGGTCGCCTCGTCACCGGGCAGGGACTCGGCGTCGGGCCACGGCGCGAGGTGCACGCTGCGCTCGCCGGTCAGCCCGCGCCAGACCTCCTCGGTGGTGAGCGGCGCCAGCGGGGCTGCGAGGCGGCACACCACCTCGAGGACGGTGTGCAGGGTGTCGACGGCGGCCCGCGCGTCGTCGTCGTTGCCCCAGAAGCGCTCGCGCGAGCGCCGCACGTACCAGTTCGTCAGCCCGTCGAGGAAGACCCGCACGCTCTCGCAGGCGCCTGCGAGGTCGAGGGTGTCCATCGCCGCGGTGACGTCCTCGACGAGGACCCGGGTCTGCCCCAGCACGTAGCGGTCCAGGGTGTGGGTCGAGTCCGTGCTCCACCGCCCGGCGTAGCCGCGCCGGCCCTGACCGTCCTTCATCGCCCCCGCGTAGAGCGCCAGGAACGACCACGCGCTCCACAGGGGCAGCAGCACCTGACGCACCCCGTCGCGGATCCCCGCCTCGGTGGTGACGAGGTTGCCGCCGCGCAGCACGGGCGAGGACATGAGGAACCAGCGCATCGCGTCGGCGCCGTCGCGGGCGAAGACCTCGGACACGTCCGGGTAGTTGCGCAGGCTCTTGCTCATCTTGCGCCCGTCCTCGCCGAGCACGATCCCGTGGACCAGCGCGCTGGTGAACGCGGGGCGGTCGAACAGCGCGGTGGCGAGCACGTGCATCGTGTAGAACCAGCCTCGGGTCTGCCCGACGTACTCGACGATGAAGTCCCCGGGGAAGTGGCTCTCGAACCAGTCCGCGTTCTCGAAGGGGTAGTGCACCTGCGCGAAGGGCATCGAGCCGGACTCGAACCAGCAGTCGAGCACCTCGGGGACCCGGCGCATGGTGGAGCGCTCGCTCGGGTCGTCGGGGTTGGGGCGCGTCAGGTCGTCGACGAAGGGCCGGTGCAGGTCGGTCAGCCGCACCCCGAAGTCCGCCTCGAGCTGGTCGAGGGAGCCGTAGACGTCGGTGCGCGGGTACGCCGGGTCGTCGGAGACCCACACCGGGATCGGGCTGCCCCAGAAGCGGTTGCGGCTGATCGACCAGTCGCGAGCGCCGGCGACCCACTGGCCGAAGGAACCCTCCTTGACATGGCCCGGCACCCAGTCGATGTCGGCGTTGAGCTCCACCATCCGGTCGCGGAAGGCCGTCACCCGCACGAACCACGAGGACACCGCGCGGTAGATCAGCGGGGTGCCGTCGCGCCAGCAGTGCGGGTACGGGTGGTCGTAGGTCTCCTGGCGCAGCAGCAGGGTGCCGGCCTGGACGGGGCCGTCGCTGGACCCGGCGGACGCGGCCTTGAGGTCCCTGATGATGTCGGCGTTGGCGTCGAAGACGTGGGTGCCCGCGTAGTCCGGCACCCGCGCGTCGAAGCGCCCCCGGCCGTCGACGGGCACGACGGTCTCGATGCCGTAGGGCTCCACGGCCGCGGCGTCGTCCTCGCCGAAGCCGGGGGCGGTGTGCACCGCTCCCGTGCCGTCGTCGGTGGTGACGTAGTCGGCGGGCACGATCTGGTGGACGTTCGGCGCGTCGGCGAAGTACGCGAACGGCGGGGTGTAGGTGGAGCCGACCAGCTCCGCGCCGGTGTGGCGCGAGACCACCGTGGGATTCTCGCCCAGCTCGCGGGCATGGTGCTCGAGCCGCGCGGCGGCGAGCAGCACCGGGCCGGTCTCGCTCTCGCCCTCGGGCCGGACCACGACGTACTCCACCTCCGGCCCGACGGCGATGGCGAGGTTGGAGGGCAGCGTCCACGGGGTGGTGGTCCACACCAGCACCCGCGCGCCGGCCGCCGGCCCCGAGGTGAGCGGGAACCCGACGGTCACGGTGGGGTCCTGGCGCTGGCGGTACACGTCGTCCATGCGGGTCTCGGTGGCCGACAGCGGGGTCTCGCAGCGCCAGCAGTACGCGAGGACGCGGAAGCCCTCGTAGACGTGCCCCTTGTCCCACAGCGACTTGAACGCCCACATCACCGACTCCATGTAGTCGGTGTCCAGGGTCTTGTAGCCGTTCTCGAAGTCCACCCACCGCGCCTGGCGGGTGACGAACCCCTCCCAGTCGTCGGTGTAGCGCAGCACCGAGGTGCGGCAGACGTCGTTGAACTGCTCGATGCCCATGTCCACGATCTGGGACTTGTGGGTGATCCCCAGCTGACGCTCGGCCTCCACCTCGGCGGGCAGCCCGTGGCAGTCCCACCCGAAGCGGCGCGGGGTGCGCTGGCCGCGCATGGTGCGGTAGCGCGGGACGACGTCCTTGACGTACCCGGTCAGCAGGTGGCCGTAGTGGGGCAGGCCGTTGGCGAACGGGGGCCCGTCGTAGAACACGAACTCGTCCTCGGGCTCGGCGTTTCCCCCTGGGGCCTGCAGCGAGGCCTCGAAGGTGTCGTCGGCGTCCCAGTACGCCAGCACCGCCTCCTCGAGGGCCGGCAGCGCCGGGGAGGCGGGCACCGACGTGGCCCCGGTCGCGGAGGCCTTCGGGTAGGGAGCGCTCATCTCACACCTTCGATCATCGCGTCGACCGTCTCGGTGCGAGGACGACGGGGCCGGCTCTCCGGTCCCACCGCGGTACCACCCCGCGTGCTGCTCCTCGGCGGCGTGCCGGTGGAGCGGCCTCTCGTTGGTGCTGCTGGCGCGTGACGTGCGCGACGCGTCCGGTTCTACCGGGCCGGTCCGCGGGGGCCGGCCGTTCTTCCGGAGGCTCACCGGTGATGGCCGGGTCGGTGCCTGTGCGCGTCATCGTAGACCGGCGCGACGAGGCGGCGGCGCGTCCGCGGCGGGCGGGCTCGTCCGCGGCTCAGGCGGCCGCGTCGAGCACCTCCTCCATGGCGTCGAGGAACTCGTCCCACCCGGCCTCGGCCTCGTGCTGCTGCTCTTCGCTGAGCCGCCGCCCGGAGCGGGTCAGCGTCACCACGGTGCCGCCGGGGACCTCGTCCAGGTCCACGGTGACCGGGTTCCCGGAGTCCTCGCCCGGTCCGTCGTCCTCGGTGATCGTCATGGCCAGGTGCTCCGGCGGGACCACCGCGGGGTAGCTGCCGTGCCAGCCCACCTCCGGGCCGCCGGGCAGGCGCATGACGGCGTGCCACCCCCCGCCGGGGCGCACGTCCATCGACAGCGAGTCCCGCGGCACCTCGACGGCGGCGGTGCCGAACCACTGCGCGAAGGACTCCGGTCGCGTCCAGGCGTCCCACACGCACTGGCGCGGGGCGGCGAACGTCCGCGTGACGGTGATGCCCTGCTCCATGCGGATCATCCTGCCCCCGGCGTCAA
>JARIBR010000273.1 GCA_029258695.1 Quadrisphaera sp. | reverse complement strand
GGTCCCCGCGGGCAGGGTGGTCGAGGCGAGCACCGTCTCCGCTCCCCCGGAGCGCCGGCGCAGCGACAGCCCGATCGCGCCGTCGTCGTACCCGCGCAGCTGGAGGCGGAAGTCGGTGGCGGCGTCGACCCGGCGCACCACGAGCGCCGCGTAGCTGCCGGCCGTCCCGCCGAGGGTCACGCTCGCGTCGACGTCGCCCGCGGAGACCTCGGCCAGGTCCGCCTCCACGCCCAGGCGGGGCGCGAGGGTGATGGTGCCGCTCCCCTGCCGTACCGCGAACACGGACGGGGGACCGACCAGGGACCACGCGCCGCCCACGTCCGCGACGCCCCACGAGCCGGACGCCTCGCGCGAGAAGCCGTCCGAGGCGCTCGACCCGGGCCCGTCCGGCTCACCCGACTCGGGCGGTACGGGCGGTACGGGCGGTACGGGCGGTACGGGCTCGTCCGGCGGCAGCGGCGGCTCCGGCGGCTCCGGGGTGCTGGGCTCCGTGACGGTCACCGTCGTGGGGCGCGAGGTCATCGTGTTCCCGTCCGGGTCGCTCACGCGCACCCGGTAGGTCACCTCGCCGCCGGGCGCCGCGTCGTCGGTGGCGGTGAGCGCGGGGCGATCCCACCACGACGAGGCGCCCTCCGTGGTGGAGACGACCTCGGGTCGTCCGCCCCCGGCCGAGCGCAGCACCTCGTACGTAAGCCTCTCGTCGTCCCGGTCCCAGGCGCTCACCCACCGCAGGGAGACCGTGCCCGCGCTGCCCCCGGTGCCCGCGGTGGCCCTCGGCGCCAGCGTGTCGTAGCCGATCGGCCCGGAGCCGTTCGGCGCGTCGCTGCGGTCGCGGAAGCGGACGAGGCCCTGCTGGGCGGCGCCGTTGACGCGGGGGAACTCCCCGCCGAGCACCACGTAGCCGTCGGCGGCGTCGACGGTCCACGCCGCCTGCGACTGACCGGTGACCCTGCCCACGGCGAGGCTCGGCAGCCAGTGCAGCAGCTCGGGTGCGGGCCGTCCCGAGCAGGCGCCGGAGCTGTTCGTGCGCCCGCTCGGGGACGGCGCGGCGGTCATCGCCTGGGCGCGCTGCCACTGGCGCGGGCGCGACTCGGGGAAGGCGCCGACCGCGGAGCACCGGTGCGGGTGCCCGACGGCGTAGAGCACGCCGCCGGCGGGCGCGACGTCATAGCTGTCCCCGATGCAGCCGTTCACCCACGCGAGCTCCCCGGTGCGGGCGTCGGCGGCGAAGGCGTTCTCGAGGTTGCCGCCGGGCCCGTAGACGTAGCCGGTCCCGTACACCCGCGTGCCGTCGCTGCTCAGCGAGTAGATGGCCGCGTCGGCGCCGGCGTTGCGCACCACCCGGTTGGCCGCGAAGGGCGCCGGCGCGCCGCGCTCGAGGTCCACGGCGCCGAGCCCGTAGGCGGAGGCGCCGGCGAGGCGGGTGAACCGTCCGCCGACGACGAGGGTGCCCGCCCCGGGCGGGGCGACGAGCGCGAAGACCTCGCGGTCCGCCGCTGGCGCCCAGGGCGTCAGGGCGCCGTCGCTCTCCCGGAAGGAAGCCAGGCGGGTCCGGGCGCTGCCGTCCGCGACGGTGAAGGACCCGCCGACGCGCACGGTGTCCCCCACGGCGCTGATGGCTCGCACCCGGGCGTTGAGCTCGGGGGCGAAGCCGTCGACGAGCGTGCCGGTGACGGCGTCGAGGGCGACGAGCCGCTCGCGCCGCTCGCCGTCGACGGTGGTGAAGTCCCCGCCGACGTAGACGCGGCTCCCGTCGGGGGATGCGGTGATGGCGAGCCCCTGGGCGTCGAGGGTGGGTGCCCACGACGTGATGAGCTCCCCGGTGACGAGGTCGAAGGCCAGCAGGTTGGCCCGCGGCGTCTGGCTGGTCCCCGGGGCGGCGCCGGCGGGGCGAGCGGTGGCGAAGGACCCGGTGACGTAGACGCGTGCGCCGACGACGACCTGGTCCCACACCACCCCGTCCACCTGCACCGTGGGCAGCGCGTCCGCCGAGACCGTCGTCGGGAGCCTCGCGCCGGCGACGGACTCGGCGACGGGCTCGACGACGGGCAGGGGCGCGGCGAGCGCTGGCGGAACGGGGGCCACGGGGCTCAGCAGGGGCAGGCTCGCCGCGAGGACGACGGCGGTCGTCGCGGCGAGCGCGCGAAGTCGGCGGCGAGCCACAGCAGGCCGGGACACACCAGGCCGGGACACAGCAGGCCGGGACACAGCGGGCCGTGGCGGGGTCGTGGTCACCGGGTCACCACCACGGCCACCTCGGGGGCGCTGGACAGGCCCACCTCCAGCCGCAGCTCCGGCGGGTCGCCGGGCCCGGTGGAGCCGCCTGCGCCGGCTGGGCCCCGCAGGCCGAAGACGTAGGTGCCGGTGCGCTCGGCGCCGGCGGGCAGGACCCCGGTGAGGACGTCGGAGGGCTCGCCGCTGCTGGGGATGGCCGGGACACCGTCGGGGTCGCTCGCCGTGACCGCGAGGCCGGCGAGGTCCACGGCAGCGTCGGAGGTGTTGCGCACCGACACCACGACGCTCGCGCCCGGGCCCGCGATGTCCCCGGGGCCGAGCGGGCGGATGCGGGTCCCCGTGACGGACTCCACGCGAGCCTGCACCCCGTCGCCGATCCCGACCTGACGCCCCACCGGCACCGGCTCGAGCACGGCGGTGCCGGCGGTGCCCGTCGTGCCGGAGCTGCCTGCCCCCTGCGGGCGTGACGGTCTCTGCGCTCCTGCCGCCGGGGCGGACGCCCCGTCACGCGAGCGGGACGACGAGCCCGGCGGCGTGACGGGGATCGCGGGACGGGCACCGGGGACCTCCGCGCCGGTCGCGGTGGACCGCGTCGTGCCCCCGGCGGACCGCGCTCCCGCACCGTCCGCCGCCGCCCCCGACGCTGCGGGCACGGTGATCACCGGCGTGGTGCCGGCGGTCGTCGGGGAGCCGGTCTCCCCGCTCCCCGGGGCGCCGGTCGGGGAGCTCGCCGTCCAGGCGACCACGCTCCCGGCTCCGGCGAGGAGCGCCCCGCCCGCCACGACGGCCACGACCCGTCGCCGCGAGCGTCTGCCGGCACGCGGTCCAGGCGCTGCCGGTGGTGCGCTGCCCTGCGCGATCGGGGTCTCGTCCATGGATCCACTGTCGCGGATCAACACGCAGAGTGAGGTGCAATGAACAGAATGCATCCGTATCTGCCGACCACCCCCTACCGTCGGAGGGTCAGCCACCCCGCGCGGCGCACCGGCGCCCGCCCCCACCCCAGGAGCGACGACATGACCGAGGCCGAGCACCCTCTCGCCCCCGCGGACGCCCGGGTGCCCTCGCGGTGGGAGTCGCTCGCCGCACCGCTGACGACCACCCTCGCGGGGGTCGCCGTGATCGTCGCCTCCGTCGTCGGGCACGCTCCCGGCGAGAGCGCGCCGTCGAGCCCGACCGACCTGCCCGCCGCGGCCGCGGCCGCGGAGCGCCCCGAGAGCAGCGCCGAGCGCCGGTCGGGCCCGGACCGCGTCGCCACCGCGCTGGCGGTCACGCGCCACCGCGACGAGTCCCGGAACCTCTACGGCGCGCCCGCGCAGCCGTCGGTGGTCCTCGCCAGCGCCGAGCGCTACCCCGACGCCCTCACCGCCACCGCGCTCGCCGACCGCTGGGGCGCGCCGCTGCTGCTCACCCCGAGCACCGGGCTCGACCCGCGGGTGGCCCGCGAGCTGCGCGAGCACCTGCCGCCGGGCTCCACCGTGCGCCTCGTGGGCGGCGAGGCCTCGCTGTCCGCGGCGGTGGCCGACGCCGTGCGCGCCGGGGGGTGGCAGGTGGAGCGCGTCGCGGGGGCGGACCGCTACGCCACCGCCGCCGAGGTGGCGGGCGCGGTGGCCACCGGCGACGGGGACGAGCGCTGCGACGTGATCCTCGCCACCGGCACGGACTTCGCCGACGGCACGGCAGCCGCCGCGGCGACGCGCGCCCAGCGCCCGCTGCTCCTCACCGACGGCGACGCGCTGCCGGCCGCCACGGCCGCGGCGCTCGCGCGCTGCGCCGACGCGGCCGGTGGCGTCGGCAGCGTCACCGCCGTCGGCGGGCCGGCCACGCGGGCCGCCGCCACGCTGAGCGGCGCCGCGGCCCGCCTGCGCCTGTCGAGCGCCGCCGGCGCCGACCGCTACGCGACCGCCGCCGCCCTGCTGCCGGGGACCGAGGACGGTGACGGGTGGCTCGTGCTCACCACCGGTGAGGACTTCCCCGACGCGCTCGTGGGCGGCACCTACGGCGTCCCCGTGCTGCTGTCCACCCGCGACGCCCTCCCCCCGGTGACCGCCGCGGCGCTCGCGGAGCGCCGCGGGCAGGTGCGCCGCCTCGTGGTGGTCGGGGGCACGCAGGCGGTCTCCGACGCCGTGCTCACCCAGGCGGCCGACCTGCTGGGTGCCACCGTCGAGCGGCGCTGAGCCGGCGCGGCGCTGGCCGGCACCGGCTCAGGACCGCCGCAGGGGCGGTCGCCGGTACTCCCGGTAGGTCCACCCGGCCGCGCCGCCGAGCATCCCCAGCCCCCGCGCCAGCGTGCGCGCGCCACGGGCCTGCAGCGCGGTGGCGTCGGTGGAGCCCGCGGGGCCGGCAGCGAGCACCACCCCCAGCACGAGCCGAGCGGCGCCGCCGAGCGACCGCGCTCCCCCCCGCACCAGCAGGCCCGCCTGGGCCACGGCCAGCGCGAGCCCGGGACGCTCCCGAGCGGCAGCCAGCACCAGCGACGTGCGCGCCCAGCTGTTGCCGCTGCGCAGCGCACGCGCCAGCACCCATCGCGCCGTGGTGCGAGCAGCCGGCACGACGTCCAGCACGAGCGCCTCGTCGCACCACACCATCGTCGCGCCGCTCGCGTGCAGCTGACGGCTGAACAGGGTGTCGGACCCCCCGGAGAGCCCGAACCGCTCGTCGAAGCGCAGGCCACGCGCCTGAAGGACGGCGAGGTCCAGCGCGATGTTGTTCGTGGCCGCCACCGCCAGGGGGGTGCCGGTCGCGGGTCGGCGCCGCTCGAAGAACCGTCCGGCTGCCACCCACGGCGAGGGCTCGACGTCGAACCGGGAGACCACCGGCCCCACGACCGCGCCGGCGCCGGTCGCCTCCCACGTCCCCACGAGGGCCCTGAGCCAGCCGGGGGCCGGGCGCTCGTCGTCGTCGATGAAGACGAGCAACCGCGCACCGATCCCCGCGGCGTGGTCGAGCGCCCGGTTGCGCGCCGCGGCGATGCCGGGGACCGGCTCGTGCACGTACCCGGCGCCGGCGTGAGCAGCGACCAGCGCGGCGGCGGAGGCGCCCGGATCGTTGTCCACGACGAGCACGCGCGCCGGCCGGCCCAGCCGCCCCGCCTGGTCGAGGAGCGGGGGCAGCACCTCGACCAGGTCGCGCGGGCGGCGGTAGGTCAGCACGGCCACCACCACCTCGGGGGCCTCAGCCGTCGACCCGCCCGCCGGATCGGTCCGCGGGTCGGCCGAGCCCGTCACCGCTGTCACGGGCAGGCGGAGCCCGCGCAGGGTCGTCGCGTCGGGGGCGGCCACGAGGCGCATGGGTGGTCTCCAGTCCGTCTCGCCGCTGCGGCGAGGATCAGCGGGCGCCCCGCGAGCGCAGGGCTGCTGGAGTGGAACCGTAGACAGACCGTGGTGTTCTGTCACGCATGGTGGGTTGTGTCGGGCGCATGTCCGGGAGAGACGTCCGTGCGCCACCGTCGCTCGCCCGGGGACGACGTGCGATCAGGAGTCGGCGTCGACGACCCTGATCGTCTCGCCGGTGCCCTCGACGACGTTGTGCTGCAGCGTCCCCGCCCCCCGGGTGCTGCCGGTCACCGCCGCCTGCACCCCGTAGGGATTCGTCTCGTCGCCGCGGAAGCGGTTGCTCGTCATGCGGAAGCCCTCGTAGGCGCCCCGGGCCTTCTCCGAGGTGTTCACCGTGAGGTACCCACCGGCGAGAGCGTTGCGGTCGATCGTCAGGTCACGCACGCGCGCGTAGTTCTGGGTGACCTGGACGGCGGCGTTGCTCCCGCCGGACAGGGAGTTCCCGACCACGGAGATCCGCGACCCCCCTTCGATCTGCAGCGCGTCGTCGTGGCTGCCGTCGCGCTGCGCCGGGTCGTGCCGGTGGTGGACGAGGTCGTGCACCCAGTTCCCCTCCAGGACGATGTCGTCCCCGTAGGCGACGATCCCGTCGGTCGCGCCGCTGATGTCCGCGCGGCGCAGCGTGGCCGAGGAGACCTGGACGCCGTTCGTCCCCACCACCGGGTGGGACGGCCTGACGGTGACGTCCTCGATCACCGCGCCGCGCTGGTCCCCGGCCAGCGCCATGAGGATCGCCCCGCGGTAGCCGGCTCCGCGGTCGCCCCCGCGCACGGTGGTCCGGCGCACGGTCACGTCGTCGGCCATGATGCGCAGCACCCCTGAGACGTCGAGGCCCTCGACCACCTGGCCGGGCGTGGTGATGACGAGGTCGCCGCGGTGGGGGGTGAGGGCGCCGGAGGAGCCGGTGGTGGCGGGGCCGGGCAGATAGCTCCCGAAGTCGCTGCGCCGGTCCGGCCCGGACGCCACGGCTCCGCTCGCGGCGACGGGGCCGGGAGCAGCGGCGGCGGGGCCGGGAGCAGCGGCGGCGGCCACCTCGGCGGGGGCGGCCGTCGCCGGACCGGCGGCGAGCAGAGCGCCGGCCACGGACAGCGCCGTGCAGGCCACGAGGCCCCGCAGGACCCGCGGACGGCTCGGCTCAGCGCGTCGGGAGAACAGGTGGACGGGGCGGACGACGACGTGGCTCACGGCACTCCCGGGTTGGGCCAGCAACAGGTGTCTCCACGCAGCCCCAGTCACTCAGAGTGCGCTCTAGGGTGACATTAGTGACGATCACGCGCACAAGCGCGGTGCTCCACCGGAAATCCCCCTGACCTGGAGGAGCGCGACCTCTGCGTCAGCGCGGCCGGGCGCGTGCTCGTCCGCGGGGCACCTCGCGCCTCACCTCTCGACCGGGACGGGAGCGGCCTCGCCGCGCTCCGCCGAGCCACCGCGACGGCCGGCCGGCTGCGTCAGCATCGGCGCCCCGGGCTGTGACGCCTCCCTCCCACGGCGCGCCCGGTGACGACGGCGACCACGCCCGGCCCCGGCGAACGTGAGGAGCACGCCCGCGACGGGGGTGCCGTAGAGCGCCAGGAGGTGCCGCAGCTGGTCGAGGCCTTCCCACGGCGCGCCGCGGCGCGCCACCACGAGCACGCTGTCGGACAGGCGGGCCAGCACCGCGGGCAGCCCCCCGCCACCGAGGGGTGCCGCGTCGATGATGACGAGGTCGTACAGGCCGCGCAGCGAGGTCACCAGCCGGCTCACGCTCTGCAGCTGGACGGCCACCGCCTCCAGGCCCGGCGTGCCGGCCGGCAGCAGCCCGATCCTCGTGCCCGGCACCACCGGCACCGCGGCGACCAGCTGGCCGGGGTCGCGCCAGGTGCCCTGGAGGAGGTCCGAGACGCCGCGCATGCCCAGACCCGCACCGACGAGCCGCGACAG
>JARIBR010000228.1 GCA_029258695.1 Quadrisphaera sp. | reverse complement strand
CGGGTCGGTCCTCGCCTTCGTCGACCTCGTGCTCGGAGCGGCCCTCTACGCCGGCCGGACGGCGGTCCGCCGGCTCGAGGTGGCGGTCGGCGTGGTCGTGGTGGCCAGCGCGGTGGCGGCCTTCGTGGCGGACGGCACCGCCGCAGCGGTCGTGCAGGCAGGGCTGCTGGCCTTCGCCGTGCTCGGGACGCCCCTGTGGTGGGGCAGCGACGTCCGGCGCCAGAGCGAGGTGGCCGCGCTCGAGGCGGCGCGCGCGGACGACGCGGCGCGCCTGGTCGGCCTGCGCGAGGCCGACGTGGCCCACCGCACCCGTGAGGCGTTGGCCGCCGACCTCCACGACGCCCTCGCCGGTGACCTCGCGGCGATCGCCATCCACTCCGAGGCCGCCCTGTCGCAGGCGGCCTCGTCGGGCGGTTCGTCGCCGGCGTCGACGCGGGCGCTCGTGGTCATCCGGTCCTCGAGCACGTCGGCGCTCGCCCGCCTCCGCGAGATGGTGGCGCTCCTGCGCTCCGGTGAGAGCGCGGAGCCCCCACCGAGCAGGTTGTCCGACCTCGACGACCTGGTCGCCGGTGCCCGCGAGCGCGGGCTGCACGTCCACGTCGACCGTCGCGGTGAGGTCCCAGCGCTGCCCGGGGTGATCGACCAGGTGGCTGGTCGGATCGTCGCCGAGGCGCTGACGAACGCGGTCAAGCACGCGCCCGGCGCTGGCGTGCAGGTCGTGGTGGGCGTCGGGCACGAGACGCCGGCCCGCGAGCTGGTCGTCGAGGTCACGAGCGGCGGGTCGGGGACGACCACCTCCGGCGCGCCGCCCTCGAGCAGCGCGGACGTCGGCGTGGGGATCGCGCTCATGCGTGAGCGCGCCGCCGCGGTGGGCGGCACGCTCCGTGCCGGACGGGTCGAAGGTGCGTGGGTGGTCCGGGTCCGGTTGCCCCTGGTGGCCCAGCCCCTCGTCGGCGGCTCGGTGACTGCGTGAGCGATGACGCGGACGGGCCCGGTGCGGGGGCTCCCGTCGTCCGGGTGCTCGTCGTCGACGACCACGCCGCGGTCCGCTCGGGGTTGCGGCTGCTGCTCGCGCAGGACGACGACGTGGAGGTGGTCGGTGAGGCGGCCGACGGAGCAGCAGCCCTGCTCAACGCCCGCGCCCTGCGCCCCGACGTGGTGCTCATGGACCTGCGGATGCCGGGGGTCTCCGGCATCGAGGCGACCCGCGCCGTCGTCGGGGAGGGTCTGGCGCACGTGCTCGTGCTCACCACGTTCGACCTCGACGTCGACGTCTTCGGTGCCCTAGGGGCCGGCGCTGCGGGGTTCCTGCTCAAGACGGTGGACGGCGCGTCGCTGCGTGACGCGGTCCGGCGTGTCGCGGCTGGCGACGGGGTCCTGGCCCCCGAGGTGGTGCGACGGGTCGTGTCGCAGGTGGCTCCGACGTCGTTCTCGGAGCGCGCGCAGACCGTCGACACAGCGCTCCTCGGCGCCCTCACCTCGCGCGAGCACGACGTGCTGCGCTGCCTCGGCGTCGGGCTCTCCAACGCGGAGCTCGGACAGGAGCTGGGCATCTCGGAGGCGACGGCCAAGACCCACGTCTCCCGGGTGCTGACCAAGCTGGGCGTGCGCTCCCGGGTCCAGGCGGCGATCGCGGCCCGGGAGCACGGGCTGGCGTGAGCGCGGTGTCGGTGTCGGTGTCGGTGTCGGTGTCGATGCGGCGCAGAGCGCGTCGCCGTACCTGCTGAGCGGTCGAGCGACGAGGGGCCCTCGGTGGTCCACGGGCCGGAGCTGGACCACGGTCGTCTCGAGGCATGCGGTGGTCCCAGCCGGTCGTCCACAGACCAGAGGTCGTCGGGGAGGCTCGTCCACAGGTCTCCGGTGCGGTCCTCCCCAGGGGCGTCAGCCGCACCTAGCGTCGTGGTCATGGGTGAGGACGAGGTGCCGGAGCCGCTGGCCCGTGCCGGGAGGTCCTCGTCCGCGTCGGCTCCGGAGACGGTCCAGCTGGTGGCCGTCCGGGTGCCTGCGCCGGTGCCGATGGACCCCTGCGTGACCGACGTCGAGGATCCCCTCGCGCGGGCGCTGGCGTCCTCGGTGCCGGGCGCCGCGGCGCTGCGCCAGGTGCAGGGCCTGCTCCAGTCCCTGGTCGTCGAGACCCGCGGCCGAACCCGGCGTGCTGTCCGCCGCGCTGACCGGCGCGAGAGGCGCCTTCGGACCCATCCCCGCCGACCAAGCCCGCGCCATCGCCGCCGACGCCACCTGGCGCCGCCTGCTCACCGACCCCGCCGAGCTCGGCACCACCGCCCACCACGACCCGAGCGGCGCCATCGTCCACACCACCCGCACCGGGCACCACCACCGCAGCCACGAACCCGGCGAGGACGCACCCCAGCCCGTGAGGCCGAGCGGTGGCGGCGCGACGCCCCGACCGAGCCGGGGGCAGGGCGACCCACCCTTCTGAGGCTCCACCACCCATCGGGCGTGGGGCTCAGCCATCGTCGGGCTCAGCCATCGGCGTCCTGAGCCATCGTCGGGCTGCGCTGCGATCCGCGGCCGTGCGACCCACGCCGTGGTCCGTGGTCCGTGGTCCGCGTCGACCGGTCCTGCGTCACAGTGGTCACCGTGCCCACGATCACCGCGACGACCGACCTGCCCGCCGACGTCGAGACGGCCCTGGCGCTCAACCTGGACCTCGGCGTCGAGACCGTCGCCTTCGCCCGGCACCGGCTGAGAGCGGTGTCCGGCGCCGACCTGACGGCGAGCGGCACCATCGGGGACGGTGAGCGGGTGCGCTGGGCCGCCCGGCTGTTCGGGGTGCTGCCGGTGCGCCACACCAGCCGGATCGCCGTCGTCGAGCGGACCCCTCGGCGCGCCCGCTTCGTCGACACCATGGTCTCCGGGGTGTTCACCGCCTACGCGCACGAGCACACGTTCGTCGCGCTCAGCCCGAGCGGCGCGGACCCGGTCACCCGGCAGGTCGACGCCATGAGCTGGACGAGCCCCCTGGGGGCGCTCGGCAGGGTGGCCGACGTCCTGGCCGTCCGAGCGGTGATGCGACACCTCCTGGGTGCCCGCAACACCGAGGTGCGCTCGCGGCTCGACGCAGCCGGGTGAGGCCGGTGGCAGCAGCCGGGTGAGCGTGACGGGGGAGGAGGTGGTCGCCGCGCCCGGATGGTCGAGCGGCGCAGCATCCTCCGACTAGCGTGCGGAGCGTGACCGGTGACTTACCACCAGTGAGAGGACTATCCGTCCGGGGGCGTGTGGTGCTCCTCGTCGTCGCGGCGGCGGCGGTCCTCGTCGTGGTGGCCTGCGCCGCGGTCCTCCTCGTCCTGCGCAGCAGGCTCGACGCGGTGCTCGACGACGCCGGCGCCGCCGAGGCGGTGCTCGCGGACGTCACCCTGCCGCTGCTGGGGATCGGTGCCGGACTGCTGCTCGCGACGTGCCTGCTGGGTGTGCTCGCCGTGCACCGGACGCTGCGCCCGGTGGCCGTGATGGTCGAGCGTGCCTCCCGCGCCTCGGCCGCCGGCGACCTCCCCGTCCCGCCGGGGCGGGACGAGATGGCACGGCTGGCCGTGACGCTGAACGCCGTGCTGAGCCGCATGCGCGCGGCGGTGACGCGCGAGCGGGCCCTCGTCGCGGGGGTCGGCCAGGAGCTGCGGGCGCCCCTGGCGGCGCTGCGCGGAGAGATCGAGCTGGCCCGGACGTCCACCACCTACGACGACCTCCAGGGCTCCCTCGCCGCGGCCGACCACGAGGTGAGCCGCCTGGGCTCGCTGACGGACGACCTCCTGCTCGTCGCCCGCGAGGGCGCTGCGGCCGACGAGCAGCCGGGATCCTCCGTCGAGCCGGCGGGCACCGCGCTGCGCCCCACCGACCTGCGGACGCTCGTGCCCGACGAGCTGCGTCGGCTCAGCGCCATGGTGCCGAGGACCTCCCTGAGCCTCGACGACTCCGGGGTGGGGGGCGTGACGGCGCTGGTGGCTGGCCCGGACAGCGCGTGGGCCCGGGTGCTCGCCCACCTCGTCCGCGACGCGGGAGCGGCCGGCGCCGGGCACGCCGTGGTCCGTCTCGCGACGACGGCCGACGAGGTCTCGCTCGTGGTCGACGACGACGGACGGTGCTTCGCCGGCGCAGACTCGGATCATCCGGGATCGAGCGCCGTGGACGGTGACGGGCAGCAGCCAGGTGGCGAGCTCCCGGAGCCGTCCGAGCCCACCCGACGCGCAGCTCGGGAGGCGGGTCTCGGTCTGGTGATCATCGACGCGCTGGTGCGGGCCCGCCGAGGGCGCGTGAGGCTGGACGCCGGGCCCGAGGGGGGCGCCCGGGTGAGCGTCAGCGTGCCGCTGGCCCGGCCGGCCGCCGGGCAGGGCGACGGTGGTGGCCATCCCGCATGAGGTCAGCGCACCACCTGGACCGTCGAGGCTGGTCCCCGCCGCTGGTGGGCACGCCGCTCGGCGTCGGACCTTCCTGGGTCTTCCTCGAGGAGCCGCCGGAGGACCCCGGCGCACCTGAGAGCATGGTCACCGCACCGCACCGCACCCCACCGCTCGAGCTCGAGGAGAACACCCGTGACCACCGTCCGCGTCGCCCTGCTCGGCTGCGGGGTGGTCGGCAGCGAGGTGGCCTCGGCCCTCGCGCCGGGGTCCGCCCCGCTGCGTGACCTCGAGGCCCGGGTCGGAGCGAGCCTCGAGCTGGTCGGCATCGGCGTCCGCGACGTCGGCGCTCCCCGGCCGCCCTCGGTCGACCGCTCGCTGCTCACCGGCGACACCGACGCGCTGGTCGCCGGCGCCGACGTCGTCGTCGAGCTCCTCGGCGGCCTCGAGCCGGCCCGGTCGCTCATCCACAGCGCGCTGGGGCACGGGGCGTCGGTCGTCACCGCGAACAAGGCCTTGCTCGCGCAGGACGGCCCCGACCTCCACGTGAGCGCCGCCCGCGCCGGGGTCACCGTCCACTACGAGGCCGCCGTCGCCGGGGCCATCCCGATCCTCGCGCCGCTGCGGGTCTCCCTCGCCGGTGACCGCGTGCGGCGGGTGCTCGGCATCGTCAACGGCACCACCAACTACGTGCTCGACGCCATGGACTCCTCCGGCGCCGAGCTCGACGACGCGCTCGCAGCGGCGCAGGAGCTCGGGTACGCCGAGGCCGACCCGACCGCGGACGTCGACGGCTACGACGCCGCGGCGAAGGCGGCGCTGCTCGCGCGCCTGGCCTTCCACGCCGCGGTCCCGCTCGACGCGGTGCACCGCGAGGGCATCCGGGGCGTGAGCGCCGCGGACGTCGCCTCCGCCCGTCAGGAGGGGATGGTCATCAAGCTCCTCGCCATCGCCGAGCGGTGCCCCGAGGCTGAGGGCGCGCCGGGCCACGAGGACGGTCACGGCGGCCACGCGGAAGGCCTGCAGGTCCGGGTCCACCCGGCGATGGTGCCTCGCACGCACCCGCTGGCCGGGGTCCGCGACGCCTTCAACGCCGTCTTCGTCGAGGCCGACGCGGCCGGCGAGCTGATGTTCTACGGCCGCGGCGCCGGGGGCGCCCCGACGTCGTCGGCGGTGCTCGGCGACCTCGTGGCTGCTGCGCGCGACCACCTCGACGCGCGCCCGGCGCGCTCGCGGGCCGGTGGCGCCGACCTGCCCGTGTGCGCGATCAGCGCGGCCCGCACGAGGGACCACGTGCGCCTCGACGTGGCCGACCGTCCGGGCGTGCTCGCGGCGGTCGCCGAGGTCTTCGCCTCCCACGCCGTCTCGATCGAGACG
>JARIBR010000080.1 GCA_029258695.1 Quadrisphaera sp. | reverse complement strand
CCGATGTGCTTGGAGCCCATGACGATGTACGCACCGCCGTAGGCCTTGCGGGTGATGAGCGTGATCAGCGGCACCGTCGCCTCGGCGTAGGCGTACAGCAGCTTCGCGCCCCGGCGGATGATGCCCTGGTGCTCCTGCTCGGTGCCGGGCAGGAAGCCGGGCACGTCGACGAACGTCAGCACCGGCAGGCCGAACGCGTCGCACAGGCGCACGAAGCGCGCGGCCTTCTCGGAGGCGTCGATGTCGAGGATGCCCGCGACCTGGGTGGGCTGGTTCGCCACGACCCCGACGCTGACCCCCTCCACGCGCCCGAAGCCGACGATGACGTTGGGCGCGAACGCCTCGTGGACGCCGAGGAGCTCACCGTCGTCCAGCACCGTGGCGATCACGGTGCGCATGTCGTAGGGGACGTTCGGCGAGTCCGGGACGAGGGTGTCCAGCGCGGCGTCGGCGTCGGTCACCTCGTCGGCGTCGTGCAGCACGTCCGGCTCCAGCACCGGCGGCTGGGCCAGGTTGTTGCTCGGCAGGTGGGAGAGCACGTCCTTGACGTAGTCGAGCGCGTCGTCCTCGCTGGCCGCCGCGTGGTGGACCACCCCGGTGGTCTCCGCGTGGGTGCGCGCCCCACCGAGGTCCTCCATGGTCACGTCCTCACCGGTGACGGTGCGGATGACGTCGGGGCCGGTGACGAACATGTGGGAGGTCTCCTCGACCATCACCACCACGTCGGTCACCGCGGGGGAGTACACGGCCCCGCCGGCGCACGGGCCCATGATCAGGGAGATCTGCGGGACGACGCCGGACGCCGCGACGTTGCGGCGGAACATCTGCCCGTACGCGCCCAGGGAGTCCACGCCCTCCTGGATGCGGGCGCCACCGGAGTCGTTGATGCCGATGATGGGGGCGCCGACGGACATCGCGAGGTCCATGACCTTGGCGATCTTCTCCCCGTGCGCCTGCCCGAGGCTCCCGCCGGAGACGGTGAAGTCCTGCGCGTAGACGCACACCGGCCGCCCGTCGACGGTGCCGTGCCCGGTCACCACGCCGTCCCCGTCGGGCCCCGGCTCACCGCTGGCCGGGCGCGAGCGCACCAGGGCGCCCGTCTCGACGAAGGAGCCCTCGTCCAGCAGCGCGTCGAGGCGCTCGCGGGCGGTGCCCTTGCCGCGGGCGCGCTGACGCTCGACGGCCCGCGGCGAGCCCCCCTCGCGGCCGGCGGCGAGCCGCTCACGCAGGATCTGGGCCCGGCCCGCGGTGGAGCGCGGGTCCAGCGGCGGGGCGCCCGACCTCTCGCCCGTCGACGGGGCCGCGCCGTTGGCGGAGGCGTTCACAGCGGTGTCGGTCGGCACGCTGCTTGACCCTAGAGGACCCGTGCTGCGAGGCGCCGCCGCAGGACCCTGCGCGACCGCGCCGCGTCAGCCTCCGAAGGGCAGCGCCGGGGCGCCGCTGACCCCGGGCTCGTGGGCGAAGATCGAGCCGGCCGCACCGACCTCGTCGTCGGGCAGGCCCATCGACGAGGTCGTGATGAACAAGGTGCCCATCCCCGGGCCGCCGAAGGTGCACGCGGTCACCTGGGCGACGGGGACGTCCACGCGCTCGTCGACGGCGCCGGCCGCGTCGAGGTGGATCACGCACCCGGCGCCGTTGACCGCCACCCACGCGCCACCGCCGGTGTCGAGGACCAGACCGTCGGGCACCCCGTCGAGGCTGTCCGGGAGGGTGGTGAGCACCCGGACGTCGGTGACGTCGCCGGTCGCGGGGTCGGTGGTCAGCACCTGGACGGCGCGGGTGGGGGAGTCGACGTAGAGCGCGCGGTCCGGGGCGGTGAAGGCGATGCCGTTGCTCACCGAGACCCCCGGCAGGACGACGCGGGCGCTGCCGTCGGGCTCCAGGCACCACAGGTCGCCACCACCAGCGCTCTCGTCGTAGGCCATGGAGCCGCCGTAGAAGCGTCCGGCGGGGTCGCAGCCGCCCTCGTTGAAGCGGACGCTGCCGCGCTCCCACAGGGGCGGGAGCATCGTCGAGGCCAGGCGCAGGGGATCGGCGTCCGGGGTGGTGCCAGGGCCGGTGTCGGAGCCGGGGCCCGTGCCGGACCCTGCGACGGAGCGCGTGACGGGGCGGGTGTCGAAGATGGTCCCGAAGCCGGTGGGCACCGCGTCCAGCAGCGCGAACCGGCGCTCGGCGAGGACCACCGCGCCCCCGGCGCTGCGAGGGCGCACGCAGGCGAGCACGTCGGCCACGTCGTGGCGGGCCAGCTCCCCGGTCGCCGGGTCCAGGCGGACGAGGGCGCCGGCGAGCATGTCCACGGACAGCAGCTGCGCGCCGGCGACGTCCCACACCGGGCCCTCCCCGTGGGTCGCGACCGGGTCGGTGATCTGGGTGGCGGTGGGCATCGGCCCACGCTGCCACGCCGGCGTCCCGGAGCGCACAGGGCTCACGCCAGAGCCCGAGCGGTTGTCCGCCGACGGGGCGCCCGCGGGCGGTGCGAGGCTCGAGGCGTGGCCCCCGACTACTCCGACCTCTCCCGCCCCTCGCTGCGCGCCGACGACCTGCGCCGCGCCCTGGTGGCCCCGTACGGGCCGCTGGCCCGGCTCGACGTGCTCGAGGAGGTGGGCTCGACCAACACCTGGCTGCTCGAGCGCGCCGCCGCGGCGCCGCAGGACCACCCGCACCTCTCGGCAGTCCTGGCCGAGCACCAGAACGCCGGGCGAGGGCGCCTGGGGCGCTCGTGGAGCGCCCCGCCGCGCTCGGCGCTGTTCGCCTCGGTGCTGCTGCGCCTGCCCGACGTCCCGCGCGAGCGCTGGTCGTGGCTCCCGCTGCTGGCCGGGGCGAGCGTGGCGGGGGTGCTGCGCCGCACCACCGGCGTGCAGGCGTCGGTGAAGTGGCCCAACGACGTCCTCGTCGACCCCGCGGAGGCCCAGCCCGCGGCGGGGAAGGTGGCGGGCGTGCTCAGCGAGGTGTCGTCCGACGCGAGCGCGGTGGTGGTCGGCGTCGGCCTCAACGTCTCCCTGGGTCGCGAGGAGCTCCCCGTCCCCGCTGCGACGTCCCTGGCGCTCGCCGGCGCGGCGAGCACCGACCGCGACGTCCTGGCCCGCGCGGTGCTGCGCTCCCTGGCCGACGACGTGAGCGCGTGGATCGACGCCGGCGGTGACGCCGAGGCCGGCGGGCTGGCGGCGCGGGTGCGCGAGACGTGCTCCACGATCGGCACGGCCGTGCGGGTCGAGCTGCCGGGAGGCGCGGCCCTGCTCGGGGTGGCAGAGGGCATCGACGCCGACGGGAGGCTGCTCGTGCGCCCCGACGACGACGGGGGTGGCGCTGGCGCCGCGGCCACCACCGCCGCGAGTGCCGCGGTCGGTGCGTCGGGCACGGTGGCGGTCGGGGCGGGGGACGTCGTCCACCTGCGCTAGCCGCACAGCCAGCCGTCACCGGTGTGGACCATCGCCGGGTGATCGCTGCCGCCGGCGCACCGGCCGTCACCCCTCGGCGGCGCCCTCGCCGACGGCCGGGCGCTGCGGCACGGCGGTGCGTCCGGGCCCTGCGGACCGGCGGGCCCGCTTGTCCTCGTACATGCGCAGGTCGGCCGCGCGCAGGAGGTCCTCGCTCTCCTCCATCGTGGCCATCGTCGCGCAGACCATGCCCACGCTGACCGACCACGGCATGTCGAGGACCCCGGCGCTGCCGCGCAGCCGCAGGCGGGCCCGCTCGGCGACGAGGTCGGCCTCGGCCGGCGCGACGTCGGCGAGCACCACGGCGAACTCGTCGCCTCCCAGGCGGGCGGCCAGGTCGCCGGTGCGCACCAGCTCGCGCAACCGGTCCGCCACCTCGACGAGCACGGCGTCCCCGCAGGCGTGCCCGAGGTCGTCGTTGATGCCCTTGAAGCCGTCGACGTCGAAGCACAGCACGGCGACGCTGCGCCCGGCGCTCTGCCCGGGCTCGGTGGTGGCCATCAGCTGCTCGAGCCCCTGCGTCAGCCCCTGCCGGTTGGACAGCCCGGTGAGGGGATCGGTCAGGGCGCCGTGCGCCAGGGCGCTGGCGAGCACCTGGAGCTGCCCGCGACCGCGCTTCGCGTGCCGCTGCAGCACGTGGGCCACCGCGATGGCGAACGTCGTGGCGGCCACCGCCTGCTGCGGGTGCGGCTCGTCCAACCTCCCGGCGACGACGATGGCGACGGAGGCGGCGGCGAGCACGTCGGAGACCAGCAGCCAGCGCGCCTGCGGCACCAGCGCGCCGGCGGTCACCAGGCCCAGGGTCAGGTAGACGGCGTACATGGGGTCGTCACCGACCACCAGGTGGATCGCGAGGTCGGTCGTCGTGAGGGCGAAGGCCAGCCCCAGCATCGTCTGCAGCGCCGCTCCGGTGCGGGGGCGGCGCAGGTGGTGGAACCAGAACAGCCCGAGGGCGAGCGCGGTCGCCAGCGGGGCGAGAGGCAGGAACGGGGCGCCGGGGATGATGACGACGTCGGCGACGGCCGCCGCCACGTGGACGACCGCGAGGCCGGCCATGGTCGTCGCGTAGCCGGTCCCCAGCGTCACGCTCGCGACGTCGGTCCACCCCTGTCCGATCCACGCGTCGTCCAGGGAGGCCGGCACGTCGAGGGCGCCCGGGTCCGGGCGGGCGCCGCGGGAGCGCGCACGAGAGGCTCTGCGACGGTCCATGCCATTGTCTCGGCACCGAGCGCCCGATCTTGATCCTTCGGGAGGGTGATGGTGGACGGCGCTGGGTCAGCCGCGGCGGGGCGTCACCGGCAGGGGGGCCGACGGGTCGAGAGCGAGCTGCGCTGCCGGCCGGTCCTCGCGGAAGACCAGGGTGCGGTAGGCGACGAAGCGGAACGCGGTGCCCACCGCGATGCCGATGACGTTGGAGACGTTGTCGGCCAGCGGTGACGTCAGGCCCAGCAGGTAGTGGCTGACGGCGAGGATGGTGAGGGAGATCGCGAGCGCGACGCCGTTGAGCCCGACGAACAGCGCCAGCTCGGGCACCAGACGCCTGCTCCGGGCCCCGCGGCGGTGACGGTAGGTCCAGAGCCGGTTGCCCAGCCAGGAGAACAGCGTCGCGACGACCACCGCGACCACCTTCGAGCGCAGCGGGCTGCCGGGAGCCACCGTGGCGATGAGGAGGTTGAAGGTGCCGACATCGACGACGAAGGCCAGCGCGCCGACGGCCCCGAACGAGCCCAGCTCCCGACCCAGGCGCCGTGCCGTGCCGCTCAGGCGGTTGCGCAGGGTCGCGGCAGGTCTCACGCTCTCACTGTAAGTCGCCGGGCGGTGGCCCACCGTGGGTCGCAGCGCACGCCGGGGCCGTCTCCGGCACCGTCTCGGTAGCCTCGCGGCCGTGGACGCGCTCCCGACCGACCCCGACCGCGCAGACCCTGCGGCCGACCCCGCGCCGGCTCCAGACCCCGACACCGCCGCGGACCGGCGCGAGACCGGGGCGCCGCGGGTCACCGTCGTCGGCGGCGGTCAGCTCGCCCGCATGATGGCGGCGCCGGCCGCCGAGCTCGGCATCGCGCTGCGGGTCCTGGCCGAGCGGGCCGACGACCCCGCGGCCCAGGTGCTCGCCGACGTCCAGGTGGGTGGGCCGGGCGACGCCGGTGCCCTGGCCCGGGCGGCGAGCGGCGCCGACGCGCTGACCTTCGACCACGAGCACGTGCCGGGCGCGCGCCTCGACGAGCTGGAGGGCGACGGGGTGGCCGTGCGGCCCGGCGCCGGCGCGCTGCTCCACGCCCAGGACAAGCTGGTGCTGCGCGAGCGCCTGGCGGCGAGCGGGGTGCCCGGCCCCGCGTGGGCTGCGGTGCGCGACGTCGCGGGGCTGCGCGCCTTCGGTGACGAGGCGGGCTGGCCCGTGGTCCTCAAGACCCCCCGCGGCGGGTACGACGGGCACGGGGTGCGCGTGGTGGGCGCCGACGAGGTCGCTGGCACCGCCGGCTGGTTCGAGCGGGCGGGCGCTGACGGCTCCGACGGTCGCCTCCTCGTCGAGGAGCGCGTGCCCTTCGAGCGGGAGCTCGCCGTGGTGGTGGCTCGCAGCCCCTCGGGCCAGGCCAGCGCCTGGCCGGTGGTGCAGACGATCCAGGTGGACGGGATCTGCCGCGAGGTGCTCGCGCCGGCCCCGGGGCTGGACGCGGACGTCGCCGCGGAGGCCACCGCGACCGCGCTGCGTCTGGCCGACAAGCTGGGGGTGGTGGGGGTGATGGCGATGGAGTGCTTCGAGGTCGCCGCCACGGGGAGGACGGAGCCGGGTGCCGCTGCGGTGGCCGGGTCGCCGGGCGGGTCGCGCGTGCTGGTCAACGAGCTCGCGATGCGGCCCCACAACAGCGGCCACTGGAGCATGGACGGCGCGGTGACCGGGCAGTTCGAGCAGC
>JARIBR010000217.1 GCA_029258695.1 Quadrisphaera sp. | reverse complement strand
CGCTGGCCAGGCGGGTGACGCCCTCGGCCGGGCTCCGGGACCTTCGCCCCTCGACGGGTGATCATCGGCGAGGCAGCCTGGAGACATGCCTGCCTCGCAGCGCCCGAGCGCCTCGCCCGTCCGGGGCCCCGCCTCGTCGTGGGACGCCCCCTCCGTGCCTCGCGGAGCCGTGGTGGTCGCGCTCGACGCCGGTCCCGCCGACCGCGCGGCGCTGGGGTGGGCGGTGGAGCGGGCCCGCGCCGCGCACCGCCCGCTCCACCTCGTCCACGCCAGGGACGATGACACCGCCGCCGCTCGCGCGAGCGTCCGCGCGCTCACCGCCGACCTCGCTCCCGGCGCCGGCGTCACCACCGTCACCGAGCCCGTCGTGCCCCACCTGGTGGACCTCTCCCGCGGCGCACACCTCGTGGTGCTCGGTGACACGCTCCTGCGCGCGGCCCTTGGCCGGCCCGGCCGACCGGTCGCGGTCCTCCTCGCGATGCGCTCCCGGTGCCCCGTCGTCGTGGTGCCCCGCGGCGACGACGCCGCGGACGCTCCCGCGCCGGCGCACCCGCGGCAGATGTCCGAGCGCGCCGTCGTGGTCGTGGGCGTCGACGGCACGCACGCGGGTCGCGGGGCGCTGGAGCTGGCCTTCACGCAGGCCAGCTCCCGCGGGGCGCAGCTGAAGGCGGTGCACGCCTGGCCCCCGACGGCCCCCGGCGCGGCACCCGACGAGCGGCAGGGCGGCTGGCCGGAGCGCCGCGCCATGGTCGCCACGCTGCTGGCAGGCTTCCGCGAGCGACACCCGGACGTGGTGGTGGTCACGCACCTCGTGCGCGAGGAACCGGTCGTGGGGCTCGTCCGGCGCAGCCGCGGCGCGGAGCTCCTGGTGCTCAGCGGGTGCTCCGGCGAGGGACGCCTGGGGCTGCTGCCGGGCGCGGTGACCATGGGGGTGCTGGACCACGCGCCGTGCCCCGTCGCGATGGTCCGTGACGGGGACGTGGGTGACCACCTGCGCGGCGTGCCCGGCCGCTCCGGGGCGCCAGCTCTCGCACCTCGCGCCGACGAGGCGCTCGTCCGGGCCTGAGGCTCCTCACCCCCGGTGGCTGGAGGGAGACCGTCGCCCCGCCGTGGCGCTCACCCCGGGGCGCCACCGCGCGGCGCGATGGCGTCGGCGTAGTCCTCGTAGGCGGCGAGGACGTCCTCGAGCGCGATGATCGGGGGGAAGTCGGCCAGGCTCTGGTGGTCGGCGACGAACGCGACCGTGCGGCGGACCAGGTCCTCCTCGTCAGCAGCGCTGACGCCGAGCTCGTCGAGCACGTCCGGCGTCACGCTGATCCAGGACCCCGCGTCGACACCTCCCGCGGACAGGCGCGCCACGTACTCGTGGTCTCCCTGCGGCTCGATCTCCAGCGTGTCGTGGTGCGGCATCACGAAGGACCATCTCCCGTCGTCGTCAGTGTTCCGGTCACGAGTGCTTGGCCACCGTCAGGAGGACGACGGCGTCCTCGAGCGCTTCCAGCCAGTGCCGGCGGTCCGGGACCACGAGCAGGTCACCCTCGCTCCCGTCGACGGAGGCGTCCGCGTCACCGAGCCGGACGCTCCCGAGGAGCACCTGCACGGTGGCTTCCCCGGGGTTCTCGTGCTCGTGCAGGAGCTGGCCCGAGGCCAGGGCGATGAGGGTCTGGCGCAGCACGGTGCCAGCCCCGCCCTGGACGGTCCGCGCGCTGCGTCCGCTCGACGCCGAGCGTGCTCGCTCGAGGTGCTCGTGGGCCAACCCGTTCAACGGTGCGGGGTCCATGCGGTCCTGCCTCTCCGGAGTCGTGGCCGTTCCCCTCGATGGAGGTCGGGACCGTCCATGAGCCGTCCCGAGGGGCGGACCGCTGGTGAGCGGGTCCCGCCACGGTGATCCTTCTCGCCTCGTGTGGCCTGCGGACCGGCTGGAAGCCCCGGGCTCCCGAGACCTTGGTCCCTCGACCGACCGACCGCCCGTCTGGCCGTGGTCGAGGACGTCCCTCACGTCGGCCGCTCGGCTCAGGCCCGGGTGCCCGCGGCCGCGGGCTCCGCGGCCGTGGCGCCGGGGGAGGGCTCGGTCATCGCGTCGGCCTGCCACAGGTCGGGGCCGAACACCTCGTACTGGACGTCCCGGGCCGGGACCCCGCGCTCGATCAGGGAGCTGCGCGTGGCCTTGAGGAACGGCAGCGGGCCGCACAGGTAGTACACCGCTCCCTCGGGCAGCTCCACGTCGTCGAGGTCCATGAACCCCTCGTGCACGCCGTCGACGGGCAGGGAGGACTCCGCGCCGCGCTCGTACCAGACGTGCGCCCGGGCGTCCGCCAGGGAGGCGACGTCGTCGAGGACCTGGCGCCGCAGCGCCACGGCGGACTCCTCCTCGTCGGCGTGCAGCACGGTGACCGGCAGGCGCGAGCCGGCGGCGGCCAGGTGGGAGAGCATGCCGGCCATCGGGGTGATGCCGATCCCGGCGCTCGCGAGGACCACGGGCCGCCCCGAGTCGTCGAGCACGACGTCACCGAAGGGCAGCGACATCGTCAGCTCGTCACCCACCTCGACGGTGTCGAAGAGCAGGTTGGAGACCTCTCCGTCGGGGACGCCGTCGCCGCGGACCCGCTTGACGGAGATCTGCCGGTGCTGGCCGTCGTCGGCGCGGGTCAGGCTGTACTGCCGGGGCTGGTGGACGCCGTCGGGCATCAGCACCTGGACGGAGACGTACTGCCCGGGCAGGGACGTCTTGACGAGACGGTCGTCGGTGCGCGCGAGGACGAAGGTCACGACGTCGTCGGTCTCGCGGATCTTCTCCTCCACCCGCCACGGGCGCCACACCGTCTCGGCGCGCACCCCGCGGGAGCTGTAGAGGCCCCGCTCCTGGTGGGTGAGGGCGTAGGCCATCAGCCAGTACACCTCGTCCCACGCGGCGGCGACCTCGGGCGTCACGGCCTCGCCGAGCACCTGGGCGATCGCCCAGAAGAGGTTGTCGTGGACGATCTGGTACTGGTCGGGGCGGATGCCGAGCGACACGTGCTTGTGGGCGATGCGCGAGAGCAGCCGCTCGGGCACCTGCTCCGGCGTGGCGAGCAGCGAGCTGGCGAAGACCGCCACCGACCCGGCGAGCGCGACCTGCTGGGTGCCCTCGGCCTGGTTGCCGCGGTTGAAGACCCCGTCCAGCAGCTCGGGGTTGCCCGCGAACATGTGGGCGTAGAAGCGCTGCGCGATCTCCTCGATGTGCTCGGCGACGACGGGCAGGGTCGCCTCGATGACGGGGCGGGAACGGTCAGACAGCACGGAGATCTCCTTCGGGCGGGGGTGGGGGAGCGGTGGCGGTCAGGGCTGGTCGTCGCACGACCGCGACGGGGCAGCGGGCGGCGTGGACGGTGGCGTGGCTGACGGAACCGAGGAGCAGTGAGGCGATCCCCCCTCGACCACGGGCGCCGACCACGACCAGGCCGGCGTCGGTGGAGGCGTCCGCGAGGGCTCCGGCAGGGCGCTGCTCGAGCACCCGGGTGGTGACCGGGAGGCCGGGGTGGGCCGTCCGCGCCCGGTCGGCGGCGAGGTCCGCGACGGCCGCGGCGGTGCGCCTGGCCCCGGCGACCAGCTCGCGGCCGTAGGGCTCGGCGTAGCCGCCGGCCCTCACCTCGGGGGTGGACCACGCCGCGAGGACCACGAGCGGCGCGCCCGCGCGGTGGGCGGCGTCGGCGCCGTGGGCGAGCGCGTCGCCCGCGCCGGGGGAGTCGTCGACGCCGACCACCACGGGGGCGGCGGGCCCTGGTCGGCGCTGCGCGTCGCCGCGCACCACCACCACGGGGCACCTCGCCGCGGCGGTGACCGAGAAGGCGACGGACCCGAGCAGCGCTCCGGCGATCCGGCCGTGGCCACGGTTGCCCACCACGACGAGGTCGGCGCGCTCCGAGGCGTCCACGAGGGCCTGGGCGGGGCTCGTCAGGGTGACCTGGGCCCGGACCGTCGCGGCACGGTGCCCGCCGAGGTCCTCGACGACCCGCACCGCCCACGCGACCCCCTCGGCGGCCAGGTGCTGCTGCCCGGCCCGCACGCCGTCCACGAGGGAGGGGGCCCCGGCGGAGGCCACCGCGGAGAGGTCGGCGGCTGCCAGCACCGTGAGGTCGGCGCCGCGCGAGGAGGCCTCGACGGTGGCCCACGTGAGCGCCTCGACCGAGCCCGCGGAGCCGTCGTAGCCCACCACCACCTGGGGGCGCGGGCTCCCGCGGCCGTCGTGGCGCTGCGCGCGTTGCTGCGTCGTCGTCATGGCGACCACCTCCGTCGACAGCCTCGCGGTGGCGTCCCCGCGGCGACTCGACCAGAGGTCCCCGGTCTCCCGGGACCTACGGCCCACGCGGAGCAGCCGGCGGCCGCCGCCAGCAGCGCCGGGGGCCGTCGCGCGAGCCCGTGGCGCGGCGTCTAGCGTCGGCGGCGATGGAAGATCCCGGACCGCTCCCGAGCGTCGAGGCCGATGCGCTGACGACGCGGTGGAGCGCGCTGCTCGACGCCCTGGCCCAGCTGGGTGGCGACCTCGAGCTGCACGCGGTGCTGCAGCGGCTCGTGGACGCCGCGCGTGAGCTCGCCGGTGCCCGGTACGCCGCGATCGGCGTGCTCAGCCCCGACGGGTCCCTCGAGGACTTCATCACCTCGGGCATCACGGCCGACCAGCGCGCCGCGATCGGGGTGCTGCCCCGGGGGCTCGGGACGCTGGGCGAGCTCGTGCGCCACCCGCAGCCGTTGCGGCTCCGGGACCTGCGCGAGCACCCCAGCTCGGTCGGCTTCCCGCCCGGGCACCCGCCGATGCGTTCCTTCCTCGGCGTGCCGGTCCGCACCAGCGACGCGGTGTTCGGCAACCTCTACCTCACCGACAAGGTCGAGGACGGCTCGGACGGTGACGAGGGGTTCACCGAGGCGGACGAGCAGATGCTCCTCGCGCTCGCGGCGGCTGCGGGTGTGGCGGTGGAGAACGCCCGCCTCTACGAGCAGGCCCTCGCCCGGCAGCGGTGGGTCTCGGCCTCCGCCGGGGCGTCGAGGGCGCTGGTGCCGGCCGGGCGCGCCGCCGGCTCCGCGCAGGTGGCCCGCCTCGCGCGGGTCGCCGCGGTGGCCCGCGGCGGGGCGCTGGTCCTGGGCCCCGCCGGTTCCCCGACCGCCCCGCTGCTCGTCGAGGGGGTGGACGGTGAGCTGGCGCTGGCCCCGGGCGACGAGCTCTCGGCGGGCGAGGTGGGGGGAGTCCTCGACGACGACGCGCCAGCCCTGGCGCTCGCGGGGCCCGGGCTCGCGGAGCGGCTGGGTGCCCGTGGGGAGGGCCGGGTCGTGCTCGCCCGCGTGGGCCCGCGACAGGGCCCCCGCGAGCGCACGGCGGAGCGCGCCCCGGCGGCCTCCCCGGTCGAGGGAGCCCAGGTCCCGGACGACGCGGTGCTCGGTCTGCTGGTGCTCACCTTCGACTCCGCGCGCGCGGCCGCGGCGGTGCTGGACCAGGCCGACGAGGTGGTGGACTTCGCCGAGCGGGTGGGACTGACCCTCGAGGCGGCCCGGGCGCAGGCTTTCCGTGCGCGGCTCGCGGTGTTCGAGGACCGGGACCGGATCGCCCGTGACCTGCACGACCTCGTGATCCAACGGCTCTTCGCCGTCGGGCTGTCGCTGCAGGCCGCCGGGCCGCAGTCGTTGCCCCGGTGGCTCGAGCGACGGCTCGAAACGGCGGTGGACCAGCTCGACGAGACCATCAGCGACGTCCGGCGCACCATCTTCTCGCTGCACGCCCGCGCCGGGCGCGGTGACGTGCTCACCGACGTCGAGCACGAGCTGGCCGTCGCCGCCGACCAGCTGGGCTTCACCCCGGCCCTGCACGTGGAGGGCGTGCTCGACGACCTCCCGCTCTCGCTGCGCGCCGACGTCCTCGCGGTGCTGCGCGAGACGCTGTCCAACGTCGCCCGTCACGCCGGAGCCTCCGCCGTGGACGTCGTCGTCGCCGTCGGCGAGGACGTGAGCGTCAGCGTGCGCGACGACGGCCGCGGCACGGGCGGCCCTGGTCGGCGCAGCGGCCTGGCCAACCTCGAGGAGCGGGCCACCGCGCGCGGTGGCTCGCTCGAGGTCGCGGACGCGCTCGGCGGAGGTTCCGTGGTGCGGTGGTCCGTCCCGGTGCGGTGACCGTGCCGGTGCGGTGACCGTGCCGGGTCAGCGCACCGGGACCCGGTGGTCTCAGCGGTGGGCTGCCTCGCGCACCACGGCGACCGGGCAGGCGGCGCGGTGGATGGTGGCGTGGCTGACCGAGCCGAGGAAGAGCCCGCCGACGCTGCTCAGGCCGCGTGCGCCGACGACGACGAGCCCGGCGTCCTGCGAGGCGGCGACCAGCGCCTTGGCGGGCTTCTCGCGGACCAGACGGACCTCGCCGCGGAGGTCGGGGTGGTCCTGGTGCGCGCGGGCGAGGGCCACGTCGGCGCCGTGACGGGCGTGCGCCTCGGCCCTGCGGAGCATCTCGGGCAGGTGGGACGTCCCGTAGCTGGCGGCGAGGGTGTCGGGGGGCGTCCACGCGGCGATCAGCACGAGCGGTGCCCCGCTCGTCGCCGCCTCGTCGGCGGCCCAGGCGACCGCGGCCAGCGCGGACTCGGAGGAGTCGACGCCGACGACGACGGGGTGGCTCACCCCCACCCGCAGCTCGGTGTCCCCGCGCACGACGACGACGGGGCAGGCGGCCCGAGCGGTGACGGAGAACGCCGTCGAGCCGAGCAGCGCACCGGTGACGGCGCCGCGTCCGCGGTTGCCGATGACGAGCAGGTCCGCCTCCCGGGAGGCCTCGACGAGCGCGGCGGTGGGGTCGCCGATGCGCACGTCGGTCTCGATGGACTCCGCCGGGGGGCCGCCCTCGACCGTCGCCGCCCACTCGGCGCCCTCGCGCGTCAGCTTCACGCCCGCCTCGCGCCCGGCCTCCGCCAGGGCGGCGGCGCCGCCGGTGTCACCGGGCCCCACGTCCGCGGCCATGAGGACCCGCAGCCGCGCGCCGCGCGAGCCGGCGTCCCGGGCCGCCCACGTCAGCGCGGTCGTCGCGGCCGGTGAGCCGTCGTAGGCGACCGCGACGACCGGTGCGGCGCCTGCGGTGCTGGCCCTCTCGTCGTGGGCCTGGTGCTGGGGGGACGCGTCCTGCGTCGTCATGGGAACCACCTCCACGGCGATCATGGCCTACCGCGGTCCCCGCGTGCCAGGGCACCTGCGGTGGGCTGGGGTGGCTGGGCGAGACGAGGGACGGCACGCGGAGCGGGAGGAGTTCCATGAGCACACCGGAGGATAGGCGGGTGGACGTGCTGAGCGCCGAGGAGTGCTGGGCGCTGGTCGCGACCCAGGTCGTGGGACGGCTCGGGGTGGTCGTCGACGGGTACCCGGTGATCGTGCCGGTCAACTTCGCCATGGACGGTGACGTGGTCGTGCTGCGCATGGGCGCCGGCGCGGTGTCCGCGGCCGCGGACCACGCGAACGTCACCTTCCAGGTCGATGCGATGGACCGCGGGCTGCGCACCGGCTGGAGCGTCCTCGTACGCGGCCTGGTGGAGGAGGTCGGCGCCGACCACCGTCCCGAGGTGGCAGCGCGGACGGCGTCGAGCGGGGTCTCACCCTGGGCCCCGGGCGAGCGCGCCCACCTCAAGCGCCTCATCCCCCACGGGGTCACGGGTCGCCAGGTCCTGCCCGACCGCCTCCCGGACGTGTGGGAGCCGGACTGGTCCCGCTGAGGCCGGCCCGCGCGGCGCGACGTCAGCCCTGGCGGGGCAGGCGGGCGGCGAAGACCGCGGCCTGCGTGCGCCGCTCCATCTCCAGCTTGGCGAGCAGCGAGGTGACGTGGTTCTTGACCGTCTTCTCCGCGACGAACAGCCGCTCGCCGATCTGACGGTTGGTGAGGCCGTCGGCGATGCCGTCCAGCACGTGGCGCTCGCTGGGCGTCAGGCGGGCGATGCGCGGGTCCTCCGGCGGCCCCGTCCGTACGCGTGCCAGGACCTGGGCGGTCACGGCGGGGTCGAGCAGGGAGCCGCCCGCCGCCACCCGGCGCACCGCGTCCACGAGCGCGGTCGAGCGGATCTGCTTGAGCACGTAGCCCGCGGCGCCGGCCATGATCGCCGCGAACAGCGCCTCGTCGTCGTCGAAGGACGTGAGGATGAGGGCGGAGACCTCCGGGTGCTGCGACCTCACGTCGCGGCAGACGTCGATCCCCGAGCCGTCGGGCAGCCGGGCGTCGAGGATGGCCACGTCGGGCAGGACGACGGGGATGAGGCGCAGGGCCTGCGCCGCGCTGGACGCCTCACCGACCACCTCGATGTCGCCGGCGGCCTCCAGGAGGTCCCGCACGCCCCGACGGACGATCTCGTGGTCGTCGAGGAGGAAGACGCGCACCGTCATGGGGGGAGCCTAGGGATGCTGCTCGCCCGCCCGGCGCGCCGGATACCCGGCGCGTGCCGCGAGCCCCTGCGCCAGAGTGGTGCCATGCCACCACGGACCATCCCCGCGCCCCCCACCACGCACCAGCGCGCCGCCGTCGCCGCCGTGCGCGGTGAGTTCGACGCCCACGGCGTCTACCTGAACACCACCTCCCTCGGGCTGCCGCCGCGCCGCGCCACGGACGCCCTGGCCGCGGCGCTGGAGAGCTGGCGCACCGGCACCGCGGCGCCCCCCGACTACGACGAGCCGCTGGAGGCCTCACGCACCTCCTTCGCGACGCTGGTGGGCACCACGCCCGAGCGCGTCGCCGTGGGGCCGCAGACCTCGGTCTTCGTCGGCCTCGTCGCGGGCGCGGTGCCCGACGGCGGGGAGGTGCTCATGGCCTCGGGGGAGTTCACCTCGCTGGTCTTCCCCTTCCTCGTCCACGCCGACCGCGGGGTGAGCGTCCGCGAGGTGCCGCTGGACACCCTCGCCGAGGAGGTCAGCGAGCGCACCGCTCTCGTGGCGGTGGCCGCGGTGCAGTCCTCGGACGGCGCGGTCGCCGACCTCGACGCGATCACCGCCGCCGCCGCGGCGGTCGGTGCGCGCGTGCTCGTGGACGGCACCCAGTCGGTCGGGTGGTTGCCGCTCGACGCCTCGCGCGTCGACTACACCGTCACCAGCGGGTACAAGTGGCTGCTCGCCGCCCGGGGGACCTGCCTGTTCACCGTCGCCGACGACGAGGCCGCCGCGAGGCTGCGCCCGTCCAACGCCGGGTGGTACGCCGGGGCCGACCGGTGGGAGAGCCTCTACGGGGCGCCGCTGAGGCTCGCGGAGGGCGCGAGGGCCCTCGACGTCTCCCCGGCGTGGCTGTCGTGGGTCTCGCAGGCCGCGTCCCTGGAGCTGCTGCTGGAGGTGGGGGCCGCGGGGCTGCACGCCCACGCCGTGGCGCTGGCCAACCGGTTCCGCGCGGCGGTCGACCTGGAGCCGGGGCCCTCGGCGGTGGTGAGCCTCGCGACGTCCGGGGACGTCGGACCGCTCCTGGTGCGCGAGGGCATCGCGGCATCGGTGCGCGAGGGCCGTTTGCGGCTGGCCTTCCACGTCAACAACGACGAGCGGGACGCCGACCTCGCCGCCCGCGCGCTGCAGGACCTGATCATCGGCTGATCATCGGCTCGTCCGGCGCCCGCTGCGCGGGGCGGTCCTCGGCTGCTCCGGCCCGGTCGTCGGCTGACCGGACGCTCACCGAGCGGGCGGGCCCCCCTGCGCGGTGGCCGCGCCGGCGAGCGCCTCGGCGAGCGGCCCCGCGACCAGGGAGACCTGCCAGGCCCGCGCGCCGGAGGCCTCGAGGGCCCGGGCGACCGCTGCCGTGCCCGGTGCGTCCGGCGGCTCCCAGCAGAGGCGGCGCACCGCGTCCGGGGCGACGAGGTTCTCGACCGGGACGTCGACGCGCTCCGCGACGTCGGCCAGCGCGCTACGCGCGGCGGCGAGCCGGGCGGCCGCCGCCGGCTCGCGGTCCCGCCAGGCGCGCGCGGGCGGCGGGCCGCTGGCGCGCTGGGACGTCGTGGGCAGGTCCTTGTCGGGCAGGGAGCGTCCGCGGTCGATCGCGGCCATCCACCGCCGCCCCTGGCGGCGCTGCGCGGGGCCGGAGAAGACCGGCAGGCCGGCGAGCTCGGCGGCGTCCGAGGGCAGCTTCACGGCGGCGTCCACGACGGCGCGGTCGGGCAGGACGCGGCCGGGGGCGGTGTCGCGCTCCCGCGCCAGCTCGTCGCGCGCGGTCCACAGCTCACGGGCCACGGCCAGGCGTCGACGGCCCCGGACGGCGTTGAGGCCCGAGACC
>JARIBR010000076.1 GCA_029258695.1 Quadrisphaera sp. | reverse complement strand
ACGTCCAGCGCGTCGGTGCTCTGCGTCACGGGTGTCTCTTCCTGCTCGCGCGCCCTGTCCCCAGGGCTGCCCGGGCGTCTCAGGCGGTCTGCGCGACCTGGTGGATGGTGTACGGGACCGGCTGCTGCGCCGCGTGCGGGTGCTCGGGGCCGGCGTAGACCTTGAGCTTCTTCGCGACGTCGCGGCCGAGGGAGTTGTGCGGGAGCATCCCCTGCACGGCCTTCTCCACGGCCCCGCGGGGGTCGCGGGCGAGGAGCTCGGTGTAGACCTCGGACCTCAGGCCACCGGGGAACCCGGAGTGGCGGTAGGCCATCTTCTTCTCCGCCTTCGAGCCGGTGAGGACCACCTTGGAGGCGTTGATGATGATGACGTGGTCGCCGGTGTCCACGTGGGGAGCGAAGATCGCCTTGTGCTTGCCACGCAGCAGGCGCGCGGTCTGGCTGGCGAGACGCCCGAGGACGACGTCGGTGGCGTCGATGACGAGCCACTCGCGCTCGACCTGGTCGGGCTTCGGGGTGAACGTGCGCACTGGTGACCTTCGCTCGTGGTGTCGGAAGCATCCTCGACGGGGTGCGCCGGGGTGCTGCTCGGTGGACGTGGTGCTGGGCGGACGTGGTGCTGAGTCCAGGTGGCGCGTCGTCCGGCGTCCGGTCCGTGAAGGGCCGAGCACGCGGCACCTGAGGGTGCCAGGCATGACGGGACGCGCTGTGAGGCGATGGTAGCCGGGCGGGCGCCCCTCGGTCAAAGCACCCCGTCGACAGGCCCCACGGCGACCGCGCCGCGGTCGGCCGGCACCCGGGCCGTCAGAGCCCTGGCTGGTCCGCGTCCGGCAACGGGTCCAGGTCGTCCTCCTCGCCCACTACGTGCACGGCGGCCTCCTCGGCGCTGGCCGCCCCGCCGTCGGTTCCCACGTCGGTCGCCACCTCGGACTTCTCCGCGTCGGGACCACCACCCTGGTCCGGCGCCACGAGGCGCCCGGCGCGGACCCGGCCCACCTCGTCGTCGAGGAGCTCCCCGTCGGTGTCCTGGTCGGCCGGGGCGTCCGGGGACCCGGCGCCGAGGTCGCCGCCACCGCCGGCGGGCACGTCGGGCACCTCCTGCGCGAGGCGGTCGTCCAGGGTCTCGCCCGCCGCCTGCTCGCTGGGCACGAGGCCGAACCGACCGACGTGGCGCTCGCGCTCCGGCGGGGACCAGGACTCGGCGACCATCGCGTCGACGACGCGCCCGTCGTTGACGTCCCCGGTCTCCATGACGCCGTCGTGGTCGACCGGCTCGTCCGCCACCGGCGTGCTCGACGTGACCCCTGAGGTCCCCTCGAGCGCGGAGGCGGACAGGTCGTCGAGACGGTCGGTCGGCGTGTCGGTGCTGAGAGGCTGCTCGGTCATCCCTCGAGGGTGCCACGCCGGGTGCGCGAGCGCGCAGCACGGGCCGCGAGGCCGCCGTCCTCCGGGTAGTCGACACGCTCGAGCACCAGGCCGAGCGCCGGGGCCACGTGCACCGCGCCGTCGCGGACGCGGGCGTCGAGCACCCGGGACGGCCACCCCTCGTCCGCGCGCCCCTGCCCCACGGAGACCAGGCACCCGACGAGCGAGCGGACCATCGCGTGGCAGAAGGCGTCCGCGACCACGTCGAGCACCACGAGCGGACGGACGCCCGCGGCACCGTTCGCGCCCTCCACCGCCAGGGGCAGCCGCTCGACGGCGAGCCGCTCCAGGGTGCGCACGGTGGTGGCCCCCTCACGGCGGCGGCAGAAGGCCGCGAAGTCGTGCAGGCCCAGCAGGTGGGCGCCCGCGCGGCCCATCGCGACCGTGTCCAACGGTCCCCCGACCGCGGCCACGTCGTGGCGGCGCAGCGGCGGCGCCCCGCCCGGGTCGTCGGTCAGCCGGTACGTGTAGGCACGCCTGAGCGCGGAGAACCGCGCGTCGAAGCCCGGCGGCGCCAGGCTCGCCGCGGCCACCACCACGTCGGGGGGGAGCACGCCGCGCAGCCGCGCGAGCAGCGCCTCGACGGGCGTCCCCCGGAAGCGTCCGCGCGTCGCCTCGAGCGCACCGGCCGGCACGTCGAGGTGGACCACCTGCGCACGGGCGTGGACCCCTGCGTCCGTGCGTCCCGCGACGACCGTGCTCACGCCGGGCAGCCGCAGCACCCTGGCCAGCGCCGCCTCGACCTCGCCCTGGACGGTGCGCAGCCCTGGCTGAGCCGCCCACCCCGAGAAGCCGGTGCCGTCGTAGCCCAGGTCCAGGCGGACACGGACGAGCCCGCCCTCCCCGAGGGGAGAGGGCGGGCTCGTCACCGGCACGGGCGCCGGGCGCGTCTCAGGCGCGGGTCTCACCGGTCTCGCCGGCGGGGGCGTCCGCGGGGTCCTCGACCTCGACGACCTCGACGGCCTCACCGGTCACGACGTCCTCGACCACGACGTCCTCGACGACGACACCCGTCGCGGGGTCCTCGACGACGACGTCCTCGACGACGACGCCGGGAGCGACCTCCTCGACCACGACGTCGGCGACCACGTCGCCGGTCACGTCGGCACCGGCGAGGTCGCCCACGCTGTCCTCGGGGCCGGCCGGGGCGTCCGCGTCGGTCGCTGCGCCCGCGCCGTCCACCTGCTCCGCCGGGGCGTCGGCCCCGGACGGGGTCGACGACCCTGCCGCCACGTTCCCTCGCGCCGCGCGGGCGGTGGCCGCCTCGGCCTCGCGGCTGGTGGAGGCCACGGGCTCCAGCACGAGCTCGATGACGGCGAGCGGGGCGTTGTCCCCCTTGCGCGGGCCGATCTTCGTGATCCGGGTGTACCCGCCCTGGCGGTCGGCCACGGCCGGGGCGATCTCCGTGAAGAGCTCGTGGACGACGGTGGAGTCCCGGACCACCTTCATCACCTGGCGGCGGGAGGCCAGGTCACCCTTCTTCGCGAAGGTCACCAGCCGCTCGGCGTAGGGCCGCAGACGGCGGGCCTTCGCCTCGGTGGTGGTGATGCTGCGGTGCTCGAAGAGCTGGGTGGCGAGCCCGGCGAGCAGCAGCCGCTGGTGGGCGGGGCCGCTCCCCAGGCGGGGACCCTTCGTGGGCGTCGGCATGGTGGTGTCTCCAGTCAGGGACGGTGCGGTCGGTGGACGGGCGACGTGACGCCGGGCGGTGCGCCGGCGTCACGACAGGAAGGTCAGTACTGCTCGGTCTCGGCGTAGCTGGCGTCGTCGCTGTCGTCGTACGCACCGGCGACGGCCCCGGGGTCGAACCCGGGGGGGCTGTCCTTGAGCTGCAGACCCAGGCCGCCCAGCTTGGCCTTCACCTCGTCGATCGACTTGGCCCCGAAGTTGCGGATGTCCATGAGGTCCGCCTCGCTGCGCGACATCAGCTCCCCGACGCTGTGGATGCCCTCGCGCTTGAGGCAGTTGTAGCTGCGCACGGTCATCTCGAGGTCCTCGATCGGCAGCGCGAGGTCAGCGGCCATCGCCGCGTCGCTGGGCGAGACGCCGATGTCGATCCCCTCCGCCTCGACGTTCAGCTCACGGGCGAGGCCGAACAGCTCGGTCAGCGTCTTGCCGGCGCTGGCCACCGCGTCGCGCGGCTCCGTGGAGGCCTTTGTCTCCACGTCGACCACGAGACGGTCGAAGTCGGTCCGCTGCTCGACGCGGGTCGCCTCCACCTTGTAGGTCACCTTGAGCACCGGCGAGTAGATGGAGTCGATCGGGATGCGACCGATCTCCGCGTCGAGGTCCTTGTTCTGCGTCGCCGAGACGTACCCGCGCCCGCGCTCGACGATCAACTCCATCTCCAGACGGGCGTCGTCGTCGAGCGTGGCGATCACGAGGTCGGGGTTGTGGACCTCGACGCCCGCCGGCGGGGTGATGTCCGCGGCGGTCACCTCACCGGGGCCCTGCTTGCGCAGGTACATCACGACCGGCTCGTCGTGCTCGCTGGCCACGACGAGACCCTTGATCCCGAGGATCATCTCGGTGACGTCCTCCTTGACGCCGGGGACCGTGGAGAACTCGTGCAGCACCCCGTCGATGCGCAGCGACGTCACGGCCGCCCCGGGGATGGAGGAGAGCAGCGTGCGCCGCAGGGAGTTGCCGAGGGTGTAGCCGAAGCCCGGCTCGAGGGGCTCGATGACGAAGCGGGAGCGGTGGTCGGAGACCACTTCCTCGGTGAGGGTGGGGCGCTGGGCGATGAGCATGGGTGATGCCTTCCGTACGGGGGTCCGCTATATGACCCCGTGGGTGGGACGTGGGGTGAGAGCTGGTGGTGAGCCTCCGCGCAGCGGCGCGAGGCCGCCGGACGTCAGACCCGGCGGCGCTTGGGGGGACGGACGCCGTTGTGCGGGGTGGGGGTGACGTCCTGGATGACGCCGACCTCGAGCCCGGTGGCCTGGATCGACCGGATGGCCGTCTCGCGGCCGGAGCCGGGGCCCTTGACGAAGACGTCGACCTTGCGCATGCCGTGCTCCTGGGCGCGGCGGGCAGCGGCCTCGGCCGCCATCT
>JARIBR010000213.1 GCA_029258695.1 Quadrisphaera sp. | reverse complement strand
ACGCACCGCCGGCGGGGGATCCTGCGCACGATGATGACCGCCGACCTGCTGCGCGCCCGCGAGGCCGGCACGCCCGTCGCGATGCTGCAGGCCACCGAGTCCCCGATCTACGGGCGCTTCGGGTTCGGCAAGTCCCTCGACATGGTCACCTGGCGCGTGGAGACGCCGACGCCGCTGATGCCCGCGCCGCCCGGCGTGGACGACGTGCGGGTGGTGCTCGTCGAGGACGCCGACCTCGCCGGCATCGCCCCCGCGGTCTACGACGACGCTCGCACCGGGCAGCCCGGGGCCATCCCGCTGACCGCCGGTGACTGGGACGTGCTGCTCGGCACGGCGGACGTGCCGGGCGTGGACGCGGACAAGATCCGCCCCGCGCTGCTCGCGTGGTCCGGCGACGAGGTCGTCGGCTACGCCCGCTACCGGGTCCGCGAGGCCACGGAGCACAAGCTGCCCACCTCAGAGCTGACGGTCGAGGAGCTGGCCGCGAGGACCCCGCAGGCGCTCGTGGCGCTGTGGCGCCAGCTGCTGAGCATGGACCTCGTCGCCAGCGTGGTCGCCGCCAACCGCCCCTCCAGCGACCGGCTGCCCGAGCTGCTCGCGGACCGTCGCCGGGCGATCCAGACCGACAACCAGGACGCCCACTGGCTCCGGGTCCTCGACGTGCCCGCGGCCCTGCGGGCCCGACGGTTCTCCGCGCCGGTGGACGTCGTGCTCGACGTCACCGACCCCCTCGGCCTCGCCGCCGGTCGCTGGCGGGTGCTCGCCGCCGACGCCGGGGACGGGACGGACGGCTGGACGGTCGAGGTCACCGAGAGCGGCGACGAGCCGGACGTGACGATGGACATCGGCCCGCTGTCGGCCGCCTACCTCGGCCAGACGCCGCTGCTGCACCTGCAGGACGTCGGCCGCGTCACCGAGGTCTCTCCCGGGGCCGTGCGCCGGCTGGGGGCCGCCCTGCTGTGGGAGCCGAGCAGCGCGCCCACGCTCCACGGGTTCTGAGGGCCGCTCCACGGGCTCTGGGGGTCGCTGCGGCTACCGTCGCCCGGTGAGCGATCGTGAGCCCCTGACGGTGACCGACCTCGGCGAGGACCGGTGGTTGGAGTTCCTGCGCCGGACCGGGCGGGCCTTCCAGGCCGGCCGGCGCTCCACCGAGGAGGACCTGGCCCCGCGCCGCGCGCTCTTCGAGCGGTCCCGGCTCAGCGGCGTGGTCGACCGCGACCGGCTGGTGGCGACCTTCCGCACCTGGGACGCGCCGGTCACCGTGCCCGGCGCGTCCGTGGTGACCGACATGATCAGCGGCGTCACCGTGGACCCCACCCGCCGGCGGCGCGGGCTGCTGACCGCGATGATGCTCCGCGACCTGCGCCGGGCCCGCGAGGCAGGCACCGTCATGGTGATGCTCGTGGCCAGCGAGGCACCGATCTACGGGCGCTTCGGGTTCGGTCACGCCCTGGGGTCGGTGGACTGGCGCGTGGACCAGCCCGCCCCCGTCTCGCGCTGGTTGCCGCCGGGCACCGACGACGTGGAGGTCGACCTCGTGGAGGACGCCGACCTCGTCGCGGTCGCGCCGGCGGTCTACGCCGCCGCGGCCATGGGCCAGCCCGGGGCGATCGCCGTCCCCGCGGAGCGCTGGGGCATCACCCTCGGCGCCGTGGACGTGCCCGGGGAGGACGCGGCGCGCCTGCGGCCGGCGCTGGTGGCCCGCCTCGGCGACGAGGTGGTCGGGTACGCCCGCTACCAGCTCCCCGAGGGCTTCGACAGCGGGCGCTACACCTCCGAGCTGGCGGTGGCGGACCTCGCCGCGACCACCCCGGCGGCGCTCGCGGCGCTGTGGCGCCAGCTGCTGGGCATCGACCTGGTGGCGACGGTGAAGGCGGTGGACCGTCCGCGAGGTGACCTGCTGCCCGAGCTCCTGGCGGACCGGCGCCGTGCGCAGCAGGTCGGCCAGGCGGACGCGTACTGGGTGCGCCTGCTCGACGTGCCCGCAGCCCTGGCCGCCCGGCGGTTCTCCGCGCCGGTGGACGTGGTCGTCGACGTCGCCGATCCGCTCGGGCTGTCCGGCGGGCGGTGGCGGGTGCGCGCGGACCCCGCGGGCGAGAGCGCCCCGGGTGGTAGGTCCGGGGACGGGGGCACGCGGGGCGCCGGGTCCGAGGGCACGGGCACGGCTGCTGGTGAGGGCCTGCCCGCGGAGGTCACCGCGAGCACCGCCTCTCCCGACGTCGAGCTGGACGTGGCGGCCTTGTCGGCGGCCTACCTCGGCGAGACGCCGCTCGTCCGGCTGCACGCGACGGGGCGCGTCGTCGAACGCACGCCCGGTGCGGTGCGCCGCCTCGGCGCGGCGCTGGCGTGGGAACCCACCACGGCCCCGACGCTGCACGGGTTCTGAGCCTGCACGGCTCCTCGGGGGCGCGACCGTGCGGACCTCGTCGAGCGGAGGGTTGGTGCGGCGCCGACCGGTCGAGCGGGGGGTTGGTGCGGCGCCGACCGGCGTGTCGTCCGCGCCGGCGCCCCGTTCGCCGGCGGGTGGAGTGTCGTCGGTCAAGCGCCGCCCGGTGTTGCGGCTACGCCCTTCAGCGGCGGCGCTGGCTGCTCCGGCGCGCGCTCAGCACCGCGACGACGACGAGGACTGCTGCGATCACCGCCCCGACGACCGCTCCCTGCGCCATGCCGCCGACGAAGCCGCCCTGCTCGGCGGGCACGGCCCGCACCGCACCGACGATGAAGGCCGCCAGGAGCAGCGCATAGATCACCACGCGTGCCCGCAGCATGCGGACCCCCTCGGTGCCGCTGACGCCGAGCGCGGTGGAGTAGGTGAGGGTCACCACCGCCGGTATCCCGATCACGGCGTAGAGGGTGACGGCGTAGGGCAGCGCGACCGCGCCACCGATCCAGATCATGGCGGCTGCTGCGGCCATGCCCAGCCACAGCACGAGCTGGAACCCCACGGCGGAGGCCTCGTTCCACACGTCGCGCTGGCGCTCCTCGCGGTAGAAGGGGTTGCCGAGGTCGCCGACCGCGCCGGCGGTCCGGACGAACCAGCCTTCTCGTGGCTGGTGGTCCTCGCCGACCGCGCTCGTGTCGACCGGCCCTCCGTCGAAGGTGCTCATGCCCCTGCTCCCCTCTGGTGCTCCGCCGCCGGCCGGTCGGCCGACGGGTCCTCGCCGAACAGGTCCTCCACGGTGGCGCCGAGCCTCACCGCCACCGCCAGCGCCAGGTACACCGACGGTGCGTAGTCGCCCGCCTCCAGGGCGACCACCGTCTGGCGGGAGACCCCGCCCGCGTCGGCCAGCTCGGCCTGGGTCAGGCCGGCGGCCAGCCGCGCGGCGCGCACGCCGTTGCGTCGGCCCCTGGCTGAGGTGCGTCCCATCCGTGAAGTGTCGGGTTTACCTGACATGGTGTCAAGTAGGGCTGACTCGATCGGCGGTGTGCTGGATCGGCGGCGCGGGTGTGTGCGCGGCGGCACGCCAGCGCCTCGGCTGCACGGTGCCCTCCCATGCCTCCCCAACGGTCGTCGAGCGGGGAGCCGGGCCGGGTGACGGTGCCGAGCGGGGAGGCGGGCCGGGTGACGGTGCCGAGCGGGGAGGCGGGCCGGGTGACGGTGCCGAGCGGGGAGTTGGTGCGCTGTGGCGCGGTCGAGCGGGGATTTGGTGCGGCTCGGCACGGCGTGTCGCGTGCGCCACCTCCCCGCTCGGCGCGGCCATCAGCGGTGGTGGGCCTGCAGCGCGAACCGTGGACGCTCGCGAGCGGCGAGCGGCGAGCGGCGAGCGGCGAGCGGCGAGCGGCGAGCCGGGCCGGGGGACGGCGGCGAGCGGCGAGCGGGGCCGGGGGACGGCGGCGAGCGGCGAGCAGGCCCCGACGACGGAGGCGAACGGGGACGTGGTGCCCGCGGTCGCGGCCCGGGCGCGCCGTCGAGCACCGCAGGGTGCCGTGCCGATTCGCGACCGATGGCTTGCTGCCGACAACCTGCCGATCGTGGTCTGCTGCTCACGACCCGCTGTGGTGGACCGGCTGCCGTCGTCCGGCTTCCTGCCCGGGGTCCAGGCGGGTGGGGCCCCGCACGTCGTCAGAGCGCGGCGCGCACCATCGTCGGGATCGCGAGGCGGCTGCACGTGTCGCTCCAGGTGCACCGGACGATCCGATGGCCTCTGGCGCTGAGCGCGTTGGCCCGCCACCGGTCGCGGTACAGGGCGTCGGGGGAGTCGTGAGGGCCGCGCCCGTCAGCCTCGAGGATGAGCGGTGGCTCGTCAGGGTCGAGGCGGTCGAACGTCAGGTCCCCGCGCGCCAGCAGGTGCCCGTGGTCGTCGCGGACCTCCTCCTGGAGAGCCCGCGGCCGGAGCCCGGCGTCGAGGCACCGCAGGCGCGCTCGGCTCTCGATGGCCGTCTCGGCCCGGGCGTCCGCCAAGGCCCACAGACCCGCCACCCCCGCAGCACCGCGCCGGCGGGCGGCCATCGCGGCTGAGGTCTCGACGCCTGCAGCATCCACCAGTCCCCGGTGCAGAGCGGAGTCCAGCACCGCGAGCCCGTCGGGGCGGTCGAGCAGCGGGACGAGGTCGGCCAGCGTCCGGACGAGCGACGTGACCGGCAGACCGTCGAGGTCGACGACGTGCTCGGGCACGACGCGCCAGCGCCGCGGGGACAGCGGCCGGCGGACGGCTTCGACGCGCCGCGGCACCAGCACGTCCACGGCTCCCGATCGTGGGACGCCCTCGATGCCGTGCAGCCTGGCCGCGGTGCCGTGGCTGAGCGTCGCGCCGGGCACGGCGAGCACGGCCGAGCGCGCCCACGCCCGTCGCAGTGCTCCGCCGCCGCGATCCACCTCAACCAGGTAAGTACCTGGCAGCAGGTGATCCCAGTCACCCGACCTCAGCCGGGCGCGCAGGGCGTGGGCCGTGACGCCGTGCTCGAGGAGGTCTCGGCGGCTGAGCACCCCGTCCTGGCTCGCAGCGAGGGCGGACAGCGAGAGCGTCGTGTCCATCGTGGTCGGCATGGGTCCACCGTCGTGCCCGCGACGACGGTGGGCGGCGCGGTGGGCGCAACGCTGTGGACGACGGCCCGTGTGTCCACAGCCGCGCACTCGAGCGGGGAGCTGGTGCGCCCCGTCGGCGACGAGCGGGGATCTGGTGCGGACGACACGCCGTGGCGCGCCGCACCAGATCCCCGCTCGACCCCGACTGGGCGAGGCCCGCCCGGTCGGTCGCCTACCGCGCCAGGTCGACCTCCTGCGCGGCGATGGCACGCACCACGCCCGCACGGTCCTCGGACACCAGGCGCCGCAGCGCCGGCAGGTCGGCGGGGGCGTCGGCGAGCCAGGCGTCGTAACGCTCCACGAGCTCCGGCGAGGCCAGCGCCACGGGAGCCAGCCCTGTCACCACCTGCTGCGCGATCTCGTTGCTGCGGGTGCGCCACACGCCCTCGATGGCGGCGAAGTACGGCTCGACGAACTCCTCCAGCAGCGCGCGCCCGTCGTCGCCGACCACCCGGCCGAACCCGGTGATCGTCGCCGCGGCCACCGCGTTGGGCAGCTCGGCGCCCGGCGCGGGGCGCACCACCGCGTCGAAGGCCGCCCGCTTGGCCTCCGTCGTGGGGATGGCCGCGCTGGCAGCCGCGGCGGCGCGGCGCCCGGCCGCGGTGTCGTCGCGCCGCAGCTCGGCCTCGATCGCCAGGTGCCCCACCCGCCGCGAGGTCACGAGCGAGGTGAGCAGCTCCCAGCGCAGGTCGGTGTCCACGGCCAGCCCCTCCCAGACGGCGGCGCCGTCGTAGAGGTCGGCGACCGCGCGCAGCTGCTCGTCGGTGATGGCCCGCGCGGCGAGGGCCTTCGTCAGCTGCAGCTGGGTGTCGGACCCGGGCGCCGCAGCGGAGGCCAGGCGCAGCAGCTCGTCGGCCACGGCGCCCTCGGTGTCCTCCCGGTGCCCACGGGCCACGAACATCGCCAGCGTCGTGGCGAGCTGGCGCAGCAGCGTGGTGACCACGGACGACTCCGTCTCCACCTCCACGTCCGCCAGCACGAGGTCGACGAAGTCTCGACCCGCCATCTCGGAGTCGCGGGTCATGTCCCACGCGGCGGCCAGCACCAGCGAGCGCGGCAGCGCGTCCGGCATCTGTGCGACGTGCCGGACGGCGGTGGCCAGCGAGGCCGGGTCCATCCGGATCTTGGCGTAGGCGAGGTCCTCGTCGTTGACGAGCACCAGGTCCGGCTCCGGCTGCCCGACGAGCTGCGGCACCTCGGTGGAGGCCCCGTCGACGTCGACCTCCACCCGGTGGACGCGCCGCAGGACCCCCGGGGAGCCGTCGGGGTGAGCCGCGAGGGAGTACAGACCGATCGCGAGACGGTGCGGGCGCTGCACGGGGTGGTCGGCGGGCACCTCCTGCACCACCGAGAACGCCGTGATGACGCCTTCCTCGTCGGTGGTGAAGACCGGGCGCAGCGTCGTGACGCCGGCCTCCTCCAACCACACGGCAGACCAGTTGCGCAGCTCACGGCCGGAGGCGGTCTCCAGCGCGCGCAGGAAGTCGTCGAGCGTGGTGTTGCCGTAGGCGTGCTCGGCGAAGTAGGCGCGCAGCCCGGCGGTGAAGTGCTCGCGACCCACCCAGGCCACGAGCTGCTTGAGCACCGAGGCGCCCTTGGCGTAGGTGATGCCGTCGAAGTTCACCTCGACGGCCTCGAGGTCCACCATGTCCGCGACGATCGGGTGCGTCGACGGCAGCTGGTCCTGGCGGTAGGCCCACGCCTTCTCGTAGGAGG
>JARIBR010000206.1 GCA_029258695.1 Quadrisphaera sp. | reverse complement strand
CCGAGGTCAGCGCGGGCTGCCCCAGCGCGCCGGCCACCACCGAGCGCACCGCGACCGCGGCGGCGAGGAACGCCGACCCGGCGACCGCGGACAGCCCGACGTTGAACGCGCGGACCCATCCTCGGCGATGGCGGGCCGTGGTCTCGGACCAGGCGACTCCGACGAGCCACACCAGCCAGACCCACGCGCACAGCGCCAGGAGCGACGTCGGGTCCGCTCCCCAGGCGGGCTCCGAGCCCGGCGCCCGGGCCACCGCCCCTGCGCTCGCCCAGAGCACCAGGCCGAGGACGGCGAGGTCCGGGGCGATGACGACGGCGCCGCCGAGGCTCGTGATCTCCAGCGGGCGTGAGCACAGGGCGACGGTGACGGGGACCGCGAGGAGGAGGAGGACGCCGAGGGGGAGGCCGGCGACCGGCACGTCCAGCAGCGCCACCGCCACGTCGGACCGGGTCAGCGCGACGATCGCGCTCAGGCCCGACCCGGCGGCGACCGCCGCCATGACGGCGTGCAGCGCTCGGTCGCGGTGGTGGCGCACGCGCAGGCCCCTGTCGGTCGCGGCGTCGTCGGGCACGACGCTCGGGATCGGCATCGGCACCTCGCGCGCCCCGGTTGAGCCGCCCGCCGACCTCGCCGGCGCCCGGCGCGGGGTCCTCGGCCGTCAGGGTCTGCGCCGCGCCCGGCGCTCAGTCGATGCCGAGGTCGAAGGCCGCGTCGAGGTCGTAGCGGGAGTAGGCGCGGAAGGCGATCGAGGTCTGCGTCGCCAGCACGCCGGGAACCTTGCTGATGCGGTCCGCCACGACGTCGGCCAGGTCCTCGTGGGCGCGCACGCGGACCATCACCACGAGGTCGTGGTCGCCGGTGATCGAGTACACCTCGCTGACGCCCTCGAGGTTGGCGACCTCCTGCGCGGCCTCGGGGATGCGCTGCTGCTCGACGTCGACGGAGACGATGGCGGTGATCATGGCTCGATGCTCCCACCGCGCCCGCTGCGGTGCGCGGTCTGCCTCAGCCCCGGTCCCGCGAACCACCGTGGGTGGCGGCGAACGCCCCCGGTGTCATCCCGGTGACGCGGGAGAAGTCCCGCACCAGGTGCGCCTGGTCGGCGTAGCCCAGCGTCGCCGCGACGTCCGCGTGGTTCATCGCGCCCTCGCGCACCAGCTCCGCCGCCTCGTGCAGGCGCCGGCGCTGGATCAGCCACTTCGGGCCGAGGCCGATCCTGCGGCGCACCAACCGCTGGAGCGCGCGCTCGGAGAGGCCGAGGGCGTCGCACACCTGCGCCACCCTCGTCACGTCCCGGTGGTCCGCGACGAAGGCCACGACGCGCTCGACCAGCTCACCCTCGGCGTCGACCGGGCCGACGTCGCGCAGCGCGTCCCCGTACGCCGTCATCGCCGCCGCGTGGGACCGCGCTGAGAGCGGGTCGGTCGCCATGGCGGTGCGCACCGCGCTCACGAGGTCCTCCGCGCGCGCCCCGAGGACCTCGCTCAGGGCGACGAACCTGTCGGTGTAGGACGCGAGCGGTGCGCCGGCGACGAGGAAGCCGGCCGCGGGCGTGAGCATGACGCCGGCCGCCCACCCCTCGCCGGTCAGCGTCGTCGTCGACAGCCCCGACGTCACCCCGTAGAACCGGGCGTACCCCGGCGTGATGGCGAGCAGGCACACCGGGTGCTGCAGCACCTTCTGCACCGACTCCTCGCCGGCGGGCAGCGACCACACGGGGATCCAGAACCGCGCGACGACAGCGCTCAGGTCCAGCGGCGGGGCGTAGCGGAACATCACGTGGGAGGCGTCGCGCGGGTCCCGCAGGTGGGCGCGCTCGACGAGGTCCAGGGGCGCCGGCCGCCGACGCTCGCGGTCCCCGTCGGGTTTCATCAATCCCCAGCATCGCAGCCTCCGTAGCGTCTGATCATGACCCAGACACAGCAGACCGTCCGAGCCGCCCACGCCGACGCCGACGCCCGTCTGAGGGCGGTGCTCGACGCGGCGCCCGCTCGCGCATGGGCGTCGCCGTCGCCGTGCGAGGGGTGGTCCGGCGCCGACGTCGTGGCCCACCTCGTCGACACGCAGCGCGACTTCCTGGGCGAGCGGGGCGTCGACGTCGGCCAGCGGCCCGACGTCGCGGCCGACCCGGCGGCGGGGTGGTGCCGGCACGCGCAGGCGGTGGCGGAGGTCCTCGCCGACGACGCGGTGCCGGCGAAGGCCTTCGACGGCTTCTTCGGCCCGACGACGGTGGGGGAGACCTTCGAGCGCTTCTACGTCTGGGACATGGTGGTCCACCGGTGGGACGTGGCCCGAGCCGTCGGCGCCGACGCCGCCCTCACCGAGAGCGACCTCGACCGCGTCGAGCAGGGGGCCGACGGGTTCGGTGAGGCGCTGCACCTGGAGGGCATCTGCCGCCCTGCCCTCGACGCGCCGCTTGACGCCTCGCGTCAGGCCCGCGTGCTGGCGCGTCTCGGGAGGAGTGCCTGAGCATCCTGGACGGTGTCAACTCAGACTTGACACAGGCATCCAACGTCGTGATGATGGAGCCATGAACCCTCGCCGTCGTGTCCTCCTCGTCCGCCGCGTCGCCATCACCGCCGTCGTGGTGGCGCTCGCCCTCGCCGTCGTCGCGCTCTTCATCGGTCTCCCCGTCCCGGGGATCGGCGTCACCGTGGCGCTCAACGTCGCCGTCGTCGCGGCGATCCTCTGGCTGGTGCTGTTCCTCGTCGACCGTCGAGCCGCGTCCGCGCACGACGAGCAGGGTCGCTCGTGGCGGCCGAACGACGCTCGATGACCTCGGACGAGATCGAGGTGGTGCTGGCCCGGCTCGCGGGCGACCAGGGCGAGCGGGACGCCGGTCCGCACGTCGGAGGCGACCCCGGATCCATCGACGCCCACCTGGGCACGGCGGTGCGGCTGCGAGAGATCGTGCGTGTCGCCGAGCACCTGCAGCACGACGCCGTCACCGCGGCGCGCCAGGCCGGTGCCAGCTGGGCGGACGTCGGTCAGGCGCTGGGCATCACCCGTCAGGCCTCCCAGCAGCGCTTCGGCGCCCGGGAGCCGCTTGACCTCACGGAGCAGGAGCGTCTTCTCGGTCCGGTGACCCGGTCGGAAGAGGTCCAGGATCTGTCGTCCGCCGGCCGCCAGGGGTGGCGCCTCGTGGCCTCGCGTCACGGTGAGCACGTCCTGGTCCGCGACGAGCAGACGTGGGAGGTGCGGCGGGTCTCCATGCTGGGGGCGTCGGCCCTCGGGGGTCGCGACGGGTGGGTGCTGGCCACCACACGCTTTCCCGACTGCTTCCAGGTCCGACCGGCGACGCCGACCGCGTGACGGCGTCGTACCCGCCGATGACGGCGCTGGCCTGCACGTGCGTGGGGCGAGCGGGGCTCGAACCCGCGACCGAGGGAGTCGCGACCGGTAGTGCCGGTCGCCGTCTCGTCGGTGCCGGACGATGCGGTTGACCAGCGGTGGCGCGGTTCAGGATGCTGGTCGCCGCCGGTCACCACCTGGTCATGGCGGGTCGTTCTCGCCGGGTAAACGCCGGGTCAGCGAGGGGGTACGGAGGTCGGCCAAACGTTGGCCCGGTGAGCTGCGGCTCATGTCGGGCTCCGACAAGACTGGTGCACAACAAAACCCCGGCGACATGGCCGAGGCCAGGGGTCATCCGAGGCAGTTCGTTGCCTCGTCAGTATCGGCAGCCCGGCCCCTAGCCCGGGGCTTTCACGGCAGCCTTAACGGATCATGGTTCTGACCCGCTGAAGGGTGCTCTGACCTGCGATGATGTGACTTCTCACGGAACACATCTCGACTGGATCAGGAGCACCCTCCAGGTGAAGAACTCTACCGGCTTCTACCCGCCCACGACCGTGGACGGGGCGGGCTCGCACGTGGTCTCCCACGCCGGGGCGGTGCTGCTGACGCGCACCGCGGCAGTGGTGGGCCTGGACGCCGCGCTTCGCTCGGGGCTGGCTCGGTGGCGCAAGCCGACGGCGGTCCACGACCCCGCCAAGGTGATCCTGGACCTGGCGTTGTCGTTGGCGATCGGTGGGGACTGCCTGGCCGACATCGCGATGTTGCGTGAGGAACCGGACGTGTTCGGGAAGGTCGCCTCGGACCCCACGGTCTCCCGGTTGGTCGACGCTCTGGCGATCAACGCCCCCGCGGCGCTGGCCGCGATCAACGGTGCGCGGGCCTCGGCGCGGGCCGCGGCATGGCGTCTGGCTGGCGCCGACGCGCCCGACCACGACGCGGCCGCCGCCCGGCCTCTGGTCATCGACGTCGACGCCACGCTGGTGACCGCGCACAGCGACAAGGAGGCCGCGGCGCCGACGTTCAAGCGCGGCTACGGCCACCACCCGCTCCTGGCCTACCTCGACCACGGGGTCGCTGGCACCGGCGA
>JARIBR010000068.1 GCA_029258695.1 Quadrisphaera sp. | reverse complement strand
CGTCGACGAGGTCGCGCGGGCCGACGGGCCCGACGGCCCGCGCACCGCCGCCGGCCCGGTCACCGCCGTGGGGGTGGGCACCGCCGGGGTGGTCGACGTCGAGCGGGGCGCCATCGTCTCCGCCACGGACGCGATGCCCGGGTGGGCGGGCACGCCGGTGGCCCGCGCGCTGGCCGCCCGGCTCGCCTCCCGGTGGGATCACGAGGTGGGCGTCCACGTCCAGAACGACGTCGACGCCCACGGCCTCGGCGAGGCGTGGCGCGGCGCCGGGCGCGGCGCGGCCTCCGTGCTCATGGTCACCGTCGGCACCGGGGTGGGCGCCTCGGTGGTCCTCGACGGCGTCCCCCGACGCGGCTCCCACTGGTCCGCCGGGGAGATGGGGCACGTCCCCGTCCCCGGCGCGGACGGCCTGCGGTGCGGGTGCGGACGCACCGGGCACCTCGAGGCCGTCGCCGCGGGCACGGCCGTCGCCCAGCGCTACGAGGCGCGGGCCGGCGAGCGGGTGGACGGCCGCGAGGTGGTCGCCCGCTCGCGGCGCGGGGACGCCGTCGCCGCGGCCCTGGTGCTCGACGCCGCCACCGCGCTGGGCAGGGCCCTCGCGGGGGCCATCACCCTGCTCGACCCGGACGTCGTGGTGGTCGGGGGCGGGTTCTCCGGCGCCGGTGACGCGTGGTGGGATGCCGTCCGGCGCAGCGCCCGGGACGAGCTGATCCCCGTCCTGCACGCCGTGCCGATCGTCCTGGCCGCGCTGGGGTCCCGCTCGGCGCTCGTCGGCGCGGCCTGCTCGGCGCAGTCCCTGCTCCCCCACGACCCGGAGGCCCGTCCGTGAGCGATCTCGTCGAACGCCTGCGGGGACGCCTCGTCGTCTCCTGCCAGGCCTACCCCGGTGAGCCGATGCGCGACCCCACGACGATGGCGCGCGTGGCCCAGGCGTGCGCGCAGGGGGGCGCCAGCGCCATCCGCGCCCAGGGCCTGGAGGACCTGCGGGCGATCCGCGCCGTCGTCGACGTCCCGCTCGTCGGCCTGGTCAAGGTCGGCGACGACGGCGTGTTCATCACCCCCACGCTGCGCGACGCCCTCGAGGTCGCCGCGACCGGCGCCGAGGTCGTCGCCCTCGACGGGACCCGTCGCGAGCGCCCCGACGGGCTGAGCCTCGCCGAGGTGATCGCCGGGCTCGCCCGCGAGGCCCCCGACGTCCTCGTCATGGCGGACTGCGGCTCGCTCGACGACGCGAGGGCGGCGCAGGACGCCGGGGCGCACCTGCTGGGCACCACGCTCGCCGGGTACACCGGCGAGCGCCCGCGCACCACCGGCCCCGACCTCGAGCTGGTGGAGCAGGTGGCCGCGGCCTGCGAGCGCCCGGTCGTCGTGGAGGGCCGCATCCACAGCCCCGAGCAGGCCGCCGCAGCCCTCGCCGCGGGAGGCCACGCCGTGTGCGTGGGCACCGCCATCACCCACCCGACGACGATCACGGGCTGGTTCGCCGGCGCCCTGCCGGCCGACGCCGCCCGAGGAGGAGCCTGACGTGCAGGTCATCATCGTGCCCACCCCCCAGGACGTGGGGCGCACCGCTGCCTCGAGGATCGCGCGCATCGTCTCCGACACGCCGGAGGCTGTGCTCGGCGTCGCCACCGGTTCCTCGCCGCTGGGCACCTACAGCGAGCTCGCCGCCGCGGTGGAGCGTGGTGACCTCGACCTCTCCCGCGCGTCGGCCTTCGCCCTCGACGAGTACGTGGGGCTCGCGCCGGAGCACCCGGAGTCCTACCGGTCGGTCATCGACCGCACCGTGACCACGCCCCTGCGGATGCAGGCGGACCGGGTGCACGTGCCCCCGGGCAGCGCCGACGACCTGGGGGCCGCCTGCGAGGAGTACGAGCGGCGCATCGCGCAGGTGGGGCCGGTCGACGTCCAGCTCCTCGGCATCGGCTCGAACGGCCACGTCGGGTTCAACGAGCCGACGTCATCGTTCGGCTCACGGACGCGCATCAAGACCCTCACGTCGGCGACCCGGGAGGCCAACGCCCGGTTCTTCGACGGCCTCGACGACGTCCCGCAGCACTGCATCACCCAGGGGCTCGGGACCATCCTCGACGCCCGCGAGCTGCTGCTCGTGGCCTTCGGCGCGGGGAAGGCCGACGCGGTGGCCGCCGCGGTGGAGGGGCCGCTGAGCAGCATGTGCCCCGCGTCGGCGCTGCAGCTGCACCGGAGCGCGAGCGTCGTGGTCGACGAGGAGGCCGCCGCGGGGCTGCGGCTGCGCGACTACTACCGCGAGATCCGCGAGCACCTCCCCCCGTTCCAGGAGCGCCTCTGGGAGGGCCTGGACGGCTGATCTCCCGAGGTCGGCTCCGGCCCACCCTCAGCGGTCCGCCGCCAGCTCCCGAGCGGAGATCTCGCGCATCTCCACCTTGCGGACCTTCCCGGTGACGGTCAGGGGGAAGGAGTCCACGACCTTGACGTGGCGGGGGATCTTGAAGCGGGCCAGGCGCCCGGCGCAGAAGTCCCACAGCGCCGCAGCGGTGAGGGGCTCCGCGCCCTCTCGCACCTGCACCCACACGGCGATCTCCTCGCCGTAGCGCTCGTCGGGGACGCCGATGACCTGCGCGTCCAGGACGTCGGGGTGGGTGTGGAGGAACTCCTCCACCTCGCGGGGGTAGACGTTCTCCCCGCCGCGGATGATGAGGTCCTTGATGCGCCCGGTGATCTGCACGTACCCGTGCTCGTCCATCACCGCGAGGTCCCCGGTGAGCATCCAGCCGTCCACCACGGCCTCGGCGGTCTGCTCCTCGTCCTCCCAGTACCCCAGCATCACCGAGTAGCCCTTCGTGCACAGCTGCCCGACCTCTCCGCGCGGCAGGGTCTCGCCGGTCTCGGGGTCGGCGACGCGGACCTGCAGGTGGGGTCCCACGCGCCCGACGGTGCCCACGCGCCGCTCCAGGGAGTCGTCGGTGCGCGTCTGCAGGGACACGGGCGAGGTCTCCGTCATCCCGTAGCAGATGGAGACCTCCGCCATGTGCATCACGTCGATGACCTGGCGCATCACCGCCTCCGGGCACGGCGACCCGGCCATGATCCCGGTGCGCAGGCTGGACAGGTCGT
>JARIBR010000128.1 GCA_029258695.1 Quadrisphaera sp. | reverse complement strand
CCTACCGCGCCTGGGACTGGAGCACCGGTGCGCCCGGGCAGCGCGTGAGGGTGCCGCGCACGGACCTGCTCGTGGTCGACGGCGTGGGGTCGGGCGCCGCGGTGGGCGCCGCTGCCTCGGCGACGCTGGTGTGGCTGAGCGCACCCGCAGGTGTGCGCAAGGCCAGGGCGCTCGCCCGCGACGGGGCGACCTACGCCCCGCACTGGGACGCCTGGGCCGCCTCCGAGACGGCGCACCACACCCGGGAGCGCACCCGGGAGCGCGCTGACCTCGCCGTCGAGCTCAGCGGGGGGAACCTCGGGGGTCTCGAGGGCCCCGGGTCGCGCGAAGCAGGTGGACCGGGCAGGGTGCCGGGCATGGCAGCGATCGACCCGAAGAACCCCGACGACGTCGACCAGGTGTGGGAGGACTTCCACGCCGCCGTGAACATGACCTCCCGTGAGCTGATGGACTGGCTGCGCACCCGGGCAGCCGGCCCGGAGACCGAGGAGACGCGCGACCAGGCCGGTCCCGCCACCGGCCAGCAGGTGCTCCACGTGCTGTCCAAGCGCCGCACCGACGTCACCCCGGAGGACGTGGACGTCATGCGTGGCGTCTCCGACGCGATCCGCGCCCGCCGCGGCGAGGACCTCGAGGACGGGACGCCCGTGGCAGGGGACGACGCGTGGCGGCGCGAGCTCATGGACCTGGGGCACGACCCCCTCAAGCCCGCCTGAGGGGCGTGAGGGGGCACGCCGCCCGCGTCACCGGTCCGGCGTCTCGATCCTCGCGGTGCTCCCCCCGTCCTCCGCGGGGCCGCCGTCGCGCACGACCGGCAGCGCCACGGTGGGCGGCGGGCCCTCGCGCCGTGAGCCGCCGCTGCGCGGCTCGTCCGCGGGCTCGACCACGTCCTGGGCGCCGGTCTCCCGCCCCGCCGCCTCCCGCCCGCTGGGCCCGGAGAACTGGCGGGCACGCTCCTCGGCCTCGGGGCTTCCGGTGAACAGCGAGTCTCCCCGGACCGCCAGGCGCTTGCCCGTGGCGCTGAGCACGGGCGTCGGCTGCGAGGGATCACGCGGCTCCAGCTCGCCGGGCAGCTCCCAGCCGGTCACGCCCTCCCTGCGGTCGGACCACGTGAGCGGCGCCACGGCGCCCAGCTCGGACTCCTCGGTGTTGATCTGGCGCACGCGGGGCAGGCCCGCGGGGTTGGCGACGAGCCAGCGCACGAGCGCCTCACGCACGTGGCACCGCAGGTCGAAGACGGAACCGGCGTCGGCCGCGGAGCACAGCGCCCGGACCTGCACCACCGAACCGGTGGCCTCGGTGACCTGGAGCACCCCGATGCGTCCGTCGTAGAGGTCGTCCTCCTCCAGCACCCGGTGCAGCTCCTCGCGCATCGCGTCCAGGTCGGTGCGCCAGTCGACGTCGAGGAGGACCGCTCCGGTGAGCTCGCTCTCCTTGCGGGTCCAGTTCTCGAACGGCGTGGTGGTGAAGTAGGTGGAGGGGAGCACGATGCGCCGCTCGTCCCAGGTCCGCACGACGATGTAGGTCAGGGTGATCTCCTCCACCCGCCCGAACTGGGTCTCCACGATGACCACGTCCTCCACCCGCAGGGAGTCCGTGAAGGCGATCTGCAGGCCGGCGAAGACGTTCCCGAGCGCCGACTGCGCCGCGAGGCCGGCGACGATCGACAAGAACCCCGCCGACGCGAGGATCGTCGTGCCGACGTTCCGCACGCCCGGGATCGTCAAGAGAACCACCCCGACGGCGATCACGACGATGATCCCGGTGACCAGCCGCCGCAGGAACGACGTCTGCGTGCGCACCCGTCGGGCGTGGCGGTTCTCGACGACGTCCACGCGGTAGCGCCGCAGCACCTCGTCCTCGACGACCTTCACGATCCCGACGAGCAGCCAGGCGACCGCGATGATGATGAGGAGGCCGACCGCCCACGTGACGGGCGCGACCCAGGAGTTCCTGCCGTCGGACGCGTTGATGGTGATGCTCGTCGCGACGAGCACGAGGAGGGCGCGGAACGGGCGACGGGTCCGGGCCGAGACGCTCTGGATCAGCGGGACCCGGCGCCCGGCGCGCTGGAGCACCACGCCGACCACCACGGCGACGAGGTAGGCACCGAGCGCCGCGACGCCCACCTGGGCTGCCAGGAGCGCGGTCTGGGCTCCGGTCAGCTCCACGCCGACCAGCGGGTTGCGCTGCCCGGGCACGGTGACGGTCCCGTCACCGGTGCCCGTCCCGAGCAGCCCGGTCAGGAGGTGGAGGGGGGCGCCGAGGTCGGCGAGGGACGGCATGTCGGTGCTCCAAGGGCCGGTGGCCCGGGTCGTGGTGGGTTCTCAGGTCGCCCGTCGCCGGTGGGCCTGCGCGAGCGCCGCCAGCCGTGAGGCCTCCGCGTCGGCGGTGGCCCCGTCGGCGCGCTGGACGGCCATCACGCCGAGCGTGTCGCCGTCCTCGAGCTCGAGCGCCACCCAGGGGCGCCCGCCGCCGTAGCGGACCTCGAGGACGTCCGCCCACCGTACGGTCCGGACGTCGAACAGGTTACGCACCGTCAGGCCCTCGCGGGTCGGATCGGCGCGGACGGTGGCCTGCCGGTAGAGGAACCAGGCGATGACCGCGCCGACGGCGAGGAACCCGGCGCGGTCCCACCACCGGACCACACCGGTGACGAGGAAAGCCAGCACCACGCACATGACCAGCACGCCGACGGCCAGGACGAGGCAGACCACGCGGGCACGGCGCGGCACGAAGCTGGCGTACGCGCCGGCGATCTCTGACGAGCGCCGCTCGGGCGGGGTGTCCGGGTCGATGTCGGTGTCCTCCATCAGATGCGGCACGCGTGGATGGACGTCACGAGGATCGCCCGGGCGCCGAGCTCGTACAGCTCGTCCATCACCCGGTTGACCCCGGCGACGCCGACCATCACCCGCACCGCCACCCACTCCGCGTCGGCGAGCGGGGCGATCGTCGGGGACTCCAGGCCCGGGCTGACCGCGACGGCGGCGTCGAGGTGGGTGCGGGGGCAGTCGTAGTCGACCATGACGTAGCGCCGCGCGGTGAGCACGCCCATGACCCGGCGCACCAGGACCGCGAGGCCGGGGGGCGGGTGCTCGCCGCCGCGCCGCACCAGCACCGCCTGCGAGCGCAGGATCGGTTCCCCGAAGACCTCGAGACCCGCCGCCCGCAGCGTCGAGCCGGTCTCCACGACGTCGGCGATGACGTCGGCGACGCCCAGGCGCACTGCCGTCTCGACTGCGCCGTCCAGGCGCACCACCTCGGCGTCGACCTCCTGCTCGGCCAGGTGTGCCCGCACCAGCCCGGGGTAGGACGTGGCGACGCGCAGACCCTGCAGGTCAGCCACCGTGGCCGGACCCCCGTCGGCGCGGGGACGTCCGGCGAACCAGAACGTCGACGGGCCGAACCCCAGCTCGACCTCCTCGACGGCGTCCGCGCGGGAGTCCAGCAGGAGATCACGCCCGGTGATCCCGGCGTCGAGGGTGCCCGAGCCGACGTAGAGGGCGATGTCGCGCGGGCGCAGGAAGTAGAGCTCCACCCCGTTGTCGGGGTCGGCCAGCACCAGCTCGCGGCCCTCGCGGCGGGTGGCGTACCCGGCCTCGCCGAGCAGCTGCTCGGCGGGCGCGGAGAGCGAGCCCTTGTTGGGGACCGCGACCTTCAGCAGGGACGCGCTCACAGGTGGGTGTAGACGTCGCGCAGCTCGAGGCCGCTGGCGATCATGAGCACCGCGGCGTGGTAGAGCAGCTGGGAGATCTCCTCCGCGGTGCGCTCGGGGCCCTCGTGCTCGGCGGCCATCCAGGACTCCGCCGCCTCCTCGACGACCTTCTTGCCGATGGCGTGCACGCCGGCGTCCAGCTCCGCGACGGTGCCCGACCCCTCGGGCCGGCTGGCGGCCTTCTCGGTCAGCTCGGCGAACAGCTCGTCGAAGGTCTTCACAGGAGGCCACTGTAGGCCGAGCCCGCGGGCGTCACCGCCTGCGGTGCTCCCGCGCCCGAGGAGGCGACCGGCGTCAGCCCACCGCCTCGATCTCGGGGGTGGCGGCGCCGCCCGCCACGTCGGTCTCGCCGTCGGTCGTGCGCTGGGTGCGCACCCAGACGAGCAGGCCCCAGGAGACGAAGACGCCGTAGACGAGGTAGAGGACGGCGCTGGGGTAGTAGCCGGCGACGAGCAGCAGCGGCACGCCGACGACGTCGACGAGCAGCCACATGATCCAGAAGTCCGTCCAGCCGCGCGCCATGCCGTAGGTGGCCAGGAGCGAGCCGGTGAAGATCCACGCGTCCGGCCACGGCCCGAAGGACCCGAGGAACCCCAGGAGCGGGACGAGCACGGCCATGCTCACCACTGCCACGACGAGCAGCCCGACGCGCTCGCGCCACGTCGCCCACCGCGGCACCACCGCGGGACCCGACGCGCCGTCGCCGTTCGCGCTGGCCCGCGTGCGCCAGCGGTACCAGCCGTAGACCGCGACGGCGGCGAACATCACCTGGCGCCCGGCTTGGCCGTACAGGTCGAGGCCCTGCGGGGTGGCGAACACCGCCCCGAGGAAGACGGTGAACAGCAGGACGTTGCCGACCAGGCCCACGGGCCAGGCCCAGACGCGCCGACGCATGCCGCCGACCGCGGAGGCGAGGCCGAAGAGGTTCCCCACGATCTCGCGCCAGAGCACCTCCTGGCCGCCGCCGAAGCTGAGGGTGGCCTCGAAGAGCCACTCGAGAGGACCCATCAGCCCTCGCTGCCGGCGGCTGCGGCGGCCCCCGGCGATGCGGCCTCGCGCAGCGCCGCGACGGCCGCGCCGACGTCGTCCGCGCCGAAGACCGCCGACCCGGCGACGAAGACGTCGGCGCCGGCTGCCGCAGCGCGCTCGATCGTCTCGCCGGAGATGCCGCCGTCGACCTGCACGCGCAGGTCCAGGCCCTGACCGTCGGCCAACGATCGCAGCGCGGCGATCTTCGGCAGCGTGAGGTCGAGGAAGGACTGGCCGCCGAATCCCGGCTCGACGGTCATCACGAGGACCATGTCCACCTCGCCGAGGAGGTGCTCCACCGCGCTCACGGGGGTCGCGGGGCTGACCGCGACGGCAGCGCGGGCGCCGGCCGCGCGCAGCTCGCGGGCCAGGCGCACCGGCGCCGAGGCCGCCTCGACGTGGAAGGTGACGCTCGCGGCGCCGGCCTCGGCGTAGTCGCGCGCCCAGCGGTCCGGCGCGGCGATCATGAGGTGGCAGTCCAGCGGCACGGGGCTGACCTGCGCCAGGCGCTCGACCACGGGCAGCCCGAGGGTGAGGTTGGGCACGAAGTGGTTGTCCATGACGTCCACGTGGGCCGCCTCGGCGCCGCCGTCACCGAGGCGGGCGAGCTCACCGGCGAGGTCGCCGAAGTCGGCCGAGAGGATGCTGGGGTGGATCGCGGGGTGGGGCACGACCTCGAGGATAGGCGCGCTCCCCGGGCTCGCGCGAGCGCCGACGGTGGTGGTGGCACCGCCGCTGGGCTCAGCGGCGGCGCAGCAGCGCCAGGAACATCGCGTCGGTGCCGTGGCGGTGGGTCCATAGCTGCGCGGTCGGCCCCTCCCCCACGTCGGGGACGGGCCGCCCGGCGGCGGCCGCCAGCGCTCGCGGGGCGTCGAGCAGCTCGACGTCGTCGCGGCCCGCCAGCACCGCGTCCACCACGCCGACGGTCTCGGAAGCCAGCGGCGAGCACGTGGAGTAGGCGACGACGCCGCCCGGCCTCACCGCGGCCAGCGCGGAGGTCAGCAGCTCGCGCTGCAGGACGGTGAGGTCCGCCAGGTCGCCCTCGGTGCGGCGCCACCGGGCCTCGGGGCGGCGGCGCAGCGCCCCGGTGCCGGTGCAGGGGGCGTCCAGCAGGACCCGGTCGAAGCCGCCCGGCTGCTGCTCGCCGACCAGCCGGCCGTCGGCCACGACCACCTCCCAGGTCGAGGCGTCGAGCGGGGCCAGGGCCGATCGGACCAGGCGAGCGCGGTGCGGCGCGAGCTCGACGGCGGTGAGGTCGCCCGCGGGACCGCCCGGCGCGGCGCTGCTGGCGGCGAGCAGCGCGGCCTTGCCGCCGGGGCCGGCGCACAGGTCGAGCCAGCGCTCCGGGGCGCTGGCTCCCGCGCCGCCGAGCTCGGGGCCACCGCCGACGGGGGCGTCGAGGACGGGGGCGTCGAGGACGGGGGCGGCCAGCAGGGCCAGGGCCACGAGCTGGCTGCCCTCGTCCTGCACCCTCGCCCGGCCACCGGCCACGGCGGGCACCTTGGCGGGGACGCCGCCGGGCAGCACGACGGCCGTCGGGGACCACCGGCCCGGTGCCGCGGGCCCGGAGGCTCCGTGCGTGGGGCTGCCCTGCTCGAGAGCCTGCGGGCCGTCGGGGCCGTCGACCTCGGCGATCACCGTGGCCGGGTCGACGAGGCCGGGCAGCGCGGCGAGGGTGACCCGCGGGCGGGCGTTGTGGGCGGCGAGGAGCTCGTCCAGCTCCTGGGCGGGCCGACCGTGGGCGCCCAGGGCCTCGCGCAGGGCCGGGACCATCCACGCGGGATGGCTGGTGCGCACCGCCAGCGCGGTGTCGATCGCTGCCGCGCCGGCGCCGAGCGCTCCCGCCGGCCGCCCGTCGTCGGTCCGGGCGCTCGCGCTCGTGCCGCTGCCCGTGCCCGTGCCCGTGCCCGTGCCCGTGCCCGGCAGCGGAGCCACCTCGTCGAGCCATGCCGCGAGGTCCCTGCGGGAGACCTTCCGCAGCACCGCGTTGGTGAAGCCTGCAGCGCCCCGGTTGCTCTCCCGGCGCACGAGGTCCACGGTCTCCGAGACGGCGGCGTGAGCCGCGGTGCGCGTGGCGAGGAGCTGGTGGGCGCCGAGGCGCAGCGCGTCGAGGACGGCGGGGTCCACCGCGGCGAGCGGCCGGTCGCTGCACGCCGCCAGCACCGCGTCGTAGGTGCCGCGCCCGCGCAGGGTCCCGTAGGCCAGCTCGGTGGCCAGCGCGGCGTCCCGCGGGCTGAGCCGGGCCTCGCGCAGCAGCCGGGGCAGCACGAGGTTGGCGTAGGCGTCCTGCTCCGAGACCGCGCGCAGCACCGCGAAGGCCACCGACCGGGAGTCGGGGCGCGAGCCGGGGCGGGAGTCGGGGCGGGAGTCGGCGCCGGTGGTCCGCGGGCGCCCGGCGGCCGGTCGCCGCCGCGGGGGCGTGCGCCGCGGCGCGGCGTCGCTCACGAGAACGCCTCGCCAGGCTCCGGACGCACTCCGCGCGCCCAGTCGGCGCCGGCCGTCGCGGCGCGCCCCGAGGGCTGCACCCACGACGCCTCCAGCGGTCCCGTGGCCGTGCCGACGAGCAGGGATCGGCCCGCTCGCACCTCTCCCGGCGCCAGCGGCGCCTCGCCATCGCCCGCCGGCGCGCCGGCGAGGGAGGGCGCGGCGCCGACGGGGGCGAGCGGTCCCAGCTTGACGCGCTGACCGCGCCACGTCGTCCACGCGCCCGGGGCGGGCGTGAGCCCGCGCACCCGCCGGTCCACGACGTGGGCGGGCAGGTCCCAGCGCACGCGGGCGTCCTCGACGGACAGGCGGGGGGCGTGGCTGACGCCGTCGCCCGGCTGGGGCTCGGGGCGCAGGGCACCCTCCTCCAGCGCGTCGAGCGTGGCGACGAGCAGCTCGGACCCGATGTCGGCCAGGCGCTCCAGCAGGGTGCCCGCCGTCTCGCGGGGCTCGACGCCCACGCTCACGGACCCCAGGACGGGACCGGTGTCCAGGCCCTCCTCGATGAGGAACGTCGAAGCACCGGTGACGTCGTCGCCGGCCATGATCGCGTGCTGCACGGGGGCGGCGCCGCGCCAGGCGGGCAGCAGGGAGAAGTGCAGGTTCACCCAGCCGCGCCGGGGGATCGCGAGGGCGTCGGGTCGGAGCAGCGCGCCGTAGGCCACCACCGGGCAGCACTCCGGTGCCATCTCCGCGAGCTCGCCGAGGAACGCCGGGTCCGACGGGCGTGCGGGCGTGAGCACCCGCACGCCGTGCTCGGCGGCGCGCTGCGCCACGGCGCTGGGGCGCTCGCGCCGGCCGCGACCGGCGCGGGCGTCGGGTCGGGTGATGACGGCCATCACCTCGTGGCGGGAGGCCAGGACCGCGTCGAGAGCGGTGACGGCCGGCTCAGGGGTCCCGGCGAAGACGACGCGCACGCCGCGAGGCTAGCCGGTGCTCACAACAGCTCGGTCGGGTCGAGCTGGACCCGCACGCCGGCGGCGTCCTTGCGGGCGCTGCGGGTGGCGGCCGCCGCGTGCAGCGCCGCGGCGAGGGCCCCGCGGCGCTCCCGGGGGGCGCGCAGGAGCGTGCTGACCGCGGGCTCGAGCGCCCGCGCCGAACCGGGCCGCCCCCCCGGTGGTCCCTCGATCGGGGCGGGACCGATGACCTCGGTGCCCTCCGGGGCGCTCAGGTGGCCGAGCAGGGCCGCGACCCCGTCGGCGGCGCCGCTCACCTGCGCCATCGCGGCGGCCGGCGGGAGGGAGAGCGCGGCGCGGCCCCCCAGCTCCGAGGCGGCGAGCCGCGCGGGGTCCCAGCGCACCAGCGCCACCACCGGGTCGAGGCCCGCGGCGGCGAGCAGCACGACGACCCCGCCGTCGCGGGCGCCGCGGACGAGCCCCGCGGCGTCCATCCACCGCCGGAGCGCCTCCTCGCCGGCGCGCAGGTCGGCGCGGTCGAGCAGCGCCCAGCCGTCGAGCAGCAGCGCGGCGGCGTACCCGCCCGCCGCGAGGGGCTCGGCGCCGGGGGTGGCGACGACCAGGGCCGGCTCGGGGCCCACGGCCGGCAGGACCTCCTCGCCGCCCGAGCGTCGCACCGGCACCCCGGGGAAGGCCCGGCCGAGCTCCTCCGCGGTGCGCCGCGCACCGACCATCACCGAGCGCAGGCGGTCGGCGCCGCAGACGGGGCACTGCCAGCCCGGGTCGGCTCGCGAGCACCAGCGGCAGGTGGGGGGGCTCTGCGCGCTGGAGAGCGCGAGGGGGCCGCCGCACCGGCGGCAGCGGGCGCGGGCGCGGCACTGCTGGCAGGCGAGGGTGAGGAGGTAGCCGCGGCGCGGGACCTGGACGAGCACCGGCCCCGGCTCGCGGCCCTCGCGCCCGCCACCGGCCAGGGCGGCGGATGCGGTGCGCCACGCCAGCGACGGCAGGCGGGCGGCCACGGCTGCGGGGTCCCGCTCGACCTCGGCGTCGCCGCCGGGCAGCAGCACCCTCGGCGCGGCGGCGCGCAGGGCGCCGCGCTCTGGCGCCACGGGCCGGGCGTACCCGGTCTCGACCCACTGCTGCGCCTCCACCGAGCGGGCCAGCGCGCCGGCGAGCAGGGCGGCGCCGCTGCGGGCGGCTCGCAGCGCGAGCACGTCGCGCACGTGCGGGTAGGGAGCGTGGGGCTCGGCGTGGTTGTCGTCGCCGTCGTCCCACACCGCCACGAGACCCAGCTCGGCCACGGGCGCGAACATCGCCGCGCGGGTGCCCGCGACGACGCGCACGTCGCCGCGGCGCAGGGCGAGCCAGGCGCGGTAGCGCGCCGAGGGCCCCTGGTCCGCGGAGAGCCTCACGTGGTGCCCGGCGCCGAGCGCTGCGGTCAGGGCCGCGTCGACCCGGGCGAGGTCCCGGTGGTCGGGGACGACCACGAGCGCCCCCCGCCCGGCTGCGCGCGCCGCGGCGACCGCCTGGGCGAGCGCGGTCGGCCAGGCGAGGGGCTCCCCGGTGCCCGGCAGCGCCGTCCACACGGCCCTGACCGGCTCCCCGGCTCGCAGGCGCCGGAGCAGGGCGGGGCCGGCGGGGTAGGGCGCCCAGGCGTCGGTGGCCGGCTCCGGCGACGGCTCGGCGGTGCTGACGGTCCTCAGGGTCCCGGCGGCCTCGGCGGCGGCGTGGCGGCGCGGGACCGCGAGGCGCAGCACGTCGGCGAGGGTGCCGCCGTAGTGGTCGGCCACGGCCCGGGCGAGGGCGATCATCTCCTCGTCGAGCACGGGCTCGGCCGAGACCACCCGTCGCAGCGGCGCCAGGCGACCGCCGTGCTCGGCGACGGCCTTGCGCGCCAGGACGAAACCCTCCACGTCCTGGCCGGCGAAGCGCACGCGGACCCGCGTGCCGACGCCGGCTGCGGCGTCCATCTGCTCCGGGACGGCGTACTCGAAGGGGCGGTCGAGGTGGGCGAGCGGGACGTCGACGGCCACCTCGGCCACGGGCAGGTGGCCGCCGCCGACGCACCGCGGCGTGACGTCAGCGTCCTCGGCACCGCTCATGGAGCCATGAGACCAGAGCGGGCGGACGCCGGTGGCACCCCGGCGCGGGCGCTGGCCGCCGCGACGGCCCTCGGCGGGGTCAGGCCCCGACGGCGTCGCGCAGGGCCTGGGCGCGGTCGGTGCGCTCCCAGGTCAGGCCCGCCACCTCACGGCCGAAGTGCCCCGAGGTGGCGGTGGAGCGGTAGATCGGTCGGAGGAGGTCGAGGGCGTCGATGATGGCCGCCGGGCGCAGGTCGAAGACCTCGTCGATGGCGCTCACCAGCCTCGCGGGGTCGACGGTCTCGGTCCCGAAGGTCTCGACGTAGAGACCGACGGGACGGGCGGAACCGATGGCGTAGGCCACCTGCACCTCGCAGCGGCGCGCCAGCCCGGCGGCGACGACGTTCTTCGCGACCCACCGCATGGCGTAGGCCCCCGACCGGTCGACCTTGGAGGGGTCCTTGCCCGAGAAGGCCCCGCCGCCGTGGCGGGCCATGCCGCCGTAGGTGTCGACGATGATCTTGCGCCCCGTCAGCCCGGCGTCACCCATGGGCCCGCCGATGACGAACTGGCCCGAGGGGTTGACCAGCGTGCGCAGGGCGGAGTGGTCCAGCTCGACCCCCGAGCCGGGCAGGGCGGCGAGCACCGGGTCGATGACGTGCTCGCGCACCGCCGGGGCGAGGTCGCGGACGAGGTCGAGGCCCTCGTCGTGCTGGGTGGAGAGCACGAGCGTGTCGAGGCTCACGGCGTCGTCACCGTCGTAGCCGATGGTCACCTGGGTCTTGCCGTCCGGGCGCAGGATGTCCAGCGTGCCGTCCTTGCGGACCTGCGTGAGCCGCTCGGAGAGGCGGTGCGCCAACCAGATCGGCAGGGGCATCAGCTCGGCGGTGTCGTCGCAGGCGTAGCCGAACATCAGCCCCTGGTCTCCCGCGCCCTGCCGGTCGAACGGGTCGGCGGGAGCGCCGTCGTCCCTGGTGCGCACCTCGTAGGCGTCGTCCACCCCGGCGGCGATGTCCGCGGACTGCGCCCCGAGGGAGACCTCCACCCCGCAGGAGCGGCCGTCGAACCCCTTGGCGGAGGAGTCGTAGCCGATGTCGAGGACCACCTCGCGGACGATCCGCGGGATCTCCACGTAGCCGCGCGTGGTGACCTCCCCCGCGACGTGGACCAGCCCGGTGGTCACCATCGTCTCGACGGCGACGCGCGAGCCGGGGTCCTGGCGCAGGAGGTCGTCGAGGATGGCGTCGGAGATCTGGTCGCAGATCTTGTCCGGGTGCCCCTCGGTGACCGACTCGGAGGTGA
>JARIBR010000091.1 GCA_029258695.1 Quadrisphaera sp. | reverse complement strand
ACCTCACCCCCAACGCCACCCAGGGGCTCGAGGAGCTGTTCCTCACCATGACCGCCGGCACCGCCCTCGGCTCGACGCCGGCCCAGGCGTCCGGAACCCAGCCCTCGATGGAGACCAGCCGATGAGCACCGCGACGACGACCAGCAGGAGCACCACCGCCCGCCACGAAGAGGCCGGGCGACCACCGCTGGGACGGCTCGTCGGCGTGGAGCTGCGCAAGAGCGTCGACACACGGACGGGCCGATGGCTGATGATCATCATCGCCCTCGCGTCGCTGGGCGTCGCCGCGGGCCAGGTCTTCGGTGGCGACGCCCAGGCCGGCGACCTCGCCTTCTGGTTGTTCTTCCAGCAGATCCCGGTGGGGTTCCTCGTCCCCGTCCTCGCCATCCTCCTGCTGACCAGCGAGTGGGGAGCGCGGACGGGGCTGGGGACCTTCACCCTCGTCCCTCGGCGTCAGCGCGTGCTGGCGGCGAAGCTCGGCGCCGTCCTGGTGCTGACGGTGATCGCCTTCGTCTTCAGCGCGGCGATGACCGCCCTCGGCACGGCGCTCGGCGCGGTGGTCCAGGACGTGCCCGCCGACTGGTCGCTGACGTGGTGGCAGGTGGTGCAGCCCTTCGTCATCCTCCTGATGAACGTCCTCGTGGGGTTCGCCCTCGGCCTGCTGCTCCTCAACGCCGCTGCGGCCATCGTCATCTTCTTCATCGTCCCCGCGCTGGTGCCCCTGCTGTTCTTCCTCGTCAGCGGTCTGCAGGACGTCGGCCCGTGGGTCGACTTCAGCACCGCGCTGGCGACGTTCACCGCCGAGTCGATGGCCAGCGGCGAGCAGTGGCTGCAGATCGCGGTCACCTCCGCGATCTGGGTGGCCCTCCCCTCGGTGATCGGCGCGCGGCGGGTCCAGCGATCGGAGATCGGCTGAGCGCAGCGGCTACCGTCCTCGGCGTGCCCTGGGGACCCGTGACGCTGACCGGCGATCTCGTCGTCCTCGAGCCGCTGAGCCACGACCACCACGACGGCCTCGTCGGCGCCGCGGAGGACGGGCGGCTGTGGGAGCTCTGGTACACCGCCGTCCCCTCGCCCGAGGGCATGACGGCGGAGATCGACCGACGGCTCGCGCTGGCCGCGGAGCAGCGCATGCTCCCCTTCACCGCGCGCCGCGCCGACGACGGCCGCGTCCTCGGCATGACCACGTACATGGACCCGGACCTCGCGGTGCCGCGCCTGGAGATCGGCTCGACGTGGAACGCCGCGTCGACCCAGCGCACCGGCACCAACACCGAGAGCAAGCTGCTGCTCATGACCCACGCCTTCGAGGAGCTGGGCTGCGAGCTGGTGGAGTTCCGCACGCACTGGCTCAACCAGCAGTCGCGGACGGCGATCGAGCGCCTCGGCGCCCACTACGACGGACGGCTGCGGGCCCACCGCCGCATGCCCGACGGCACGCTGCGGGACACCGTCGTCTACTCCGTCTCGGCGATGGAGTGGCCGGCGGTCGCGGCGGGGCTGCGCCACCGGCTCCACCGGCTCCACCGGGCGAGGGGCTGATCGCGTGCGCGAAGCGGACCACGCCTTCGGTGACGGCGCGAGCGTCCTGCAGACCGAGCGTCTCGTGCTGCGCCGCTGGCGAGCCGACGACCTCGAGCCGTTCGCGGCGATGAACGCCGACCCCGAGGTGATGCGCTGGTTCACGAGCGGCCCGATCGACCGGGCGCGCTCCGACGCGCTGGCCCACCGCGGCGACGCGTCGTTCGACGCCGAGGGCTTCGGCCTCGCCGCGGTCGAGACGCGCGGTGACGCCGGGGCAACGCCCCGCTTCTGCGGCTTCGTCGGGCTGGCTCGCCACCGGATGCACCCCGAGGACGTCGAGATCGGGTGGCGCCTGGCCCGGTGGGCGTGGGGCCAGGGGTACGCCACCGAGGCCGCGCGGGCGTGGGTGGCCGCCGCCCCGGGCCTGGGGCTCGCCCGGCTGGTCAGCCACGTCGACCCGCGCAACGTCGCCTCCGCGGCGGTCGCGCGGCGGCTCGGCATGGTCGAGGACCACCGCGAGGTGTGGGACGGGCAGGACGTCGCGATCTGGGCGCTGGACCTGCCCGGCGACCGGCTCAGCCCTGCGCGACGAGGTCCTGGTACTCGGGGTGACGGCTGACGAACTGCTCGAAGAAGCTGCACGCCGGGACGACGCTCTGCCCCCGCTCCCTCGCGTCGTCGAGGGCGCGGACGGCCAGAGCCCCTGCGACGCCGCCGCCGCGGTGCGCCGGGGAGACGACGGTGTGCGGGAAGATCACGCTGTTGCCGCGATGGAGGTAGTCGGCGAACCCGACCACCTCGCCGTCGGCGGTTCGCGCCTCGTAGCGCGACGACCCGTCGTCGGTGATGGAGACGGGCTGGGAGGTGCTGGCGTCGGTGCCCATCCGCCCATGGTGCCGCACGAGCCGGCGGCGGTCACCCCCCGACACCTCCCGATGACCGGAGCGCTGGGGCGCACCGCCCCTCGACGCGGCCCTCGGTTCCTCGTCGACGGCCTCCAGGGCGTCCGTCCTCGGTGAACACCGCTGGACGCATCGCCCCCGGGCGCGATGAGGTGTGGCGATGAGACTCCTCGTCCTCGGTGGCACCCGGTTCCTCGGCCGCCACGTCGTCGATGCCGCCGTGGCGCGCGGCCACGAGGTCGCGACCTTCACGCGGGGCCGCTCCGGCGCACCGCCCGGGGGCGTGCGCGACCTGCGCGGTGACCGCGAGCACCCGGGGTCTCTGGCCACCGCCCTGGGCGGGTGGCGCCCGGAGGCCGTGGTCGACACCTCCTGCCAGACCCGGTCCGCCGCGGACCAGGCGGCGAGCACCCTCGCCGAGGTCGGCGCCTATGCCTTCGTCTCCAGCCTCAACGCCTACGGCGGCTGGCCGGACGCACCCGTCGCGTCCGACGACGAGCCGGCGTGGACCAGCGACGACGACGAGCACGGACCGATCAAGGCCTACGGCGAGCGCACCTTGACCCGTGCGGTGGCCGGGCCGGTCCTGCTGGCCCGCGCCGGCCTCCTCGTCGGGCCCCACGACCCCGTCGACCGTCTCGGGTGGTGGCTGCGCCGGCTCGCCGTGGGCGGACGGGTGGTCGTGCCGGACCAGCTCGACCAGCCGATCGCGCTGGTCGACGCCCGCGACCTCGCGGACTGGCTGGTGCGCGGCGTCGAGCACGGCTGGTCCGGCGGGGTCAACGCCACGGGGCCGGCGGGGATGACGACCCTCGGCGGGCTGCTGCGGACCTGCCTCGACGTGGTCGGTGCCGGGACGGACGGCCCCGACGCCGAGCTGGTGCCCGTCCCCGACGACGAGCTGCTCGCCGCGGGGGTCGAGGAGTGGACGCACCTGCCGCTGTGGACGAGGGCCGCCACCGCCGCCACGCTGTGGGACGTGAGGACAGACCGGGCACGAGACCTCGGCCTGGCGAGCCGGCCGGTCGACGAGAGCGTGGCGGACACCTGGACGTGGCTCCGGGGCCGGGGCGCCCCGCCGGTGCCCGTCGCCGGCCCACCTCGTCCGGGCCTGCCCGCGCACCTTGAGCAGCGCCTGCTGGCCGCGCGATGAGCACCTCGGCCCCGGGCTTCGGACGCGAGCGCCTCACCCTCGTACCCCCACCGCCTCCCGCGCTGCTCCGCGACGTCCTCGGGGCCAGGCTGCGCCGGGCGCGCACCAGCCAGGGGCGCAGCCTGCGCGACGTCGCCGCTGCCGCCGGGGTGTCGATCGGCCACCTGTCGCAGGTCGAGCGCGGTCAGGCCGAGGCGTCCTCGGAGGTGCTCGCCGCGATCTGCCGGGCGCTCGGCGTGCCGCTGCACGTGCTGCTGCGCGCGGCCGCCGTCGACCTCACGACCGCGGTGACGGCCGGCCACCGCCCGGCGGTGGCCCATCCCCGCCTCGCCAGCGTCCGCCCGCTGGGCGCGAGCCGAGGACGGCGCCCCGGCGACGTCACGACCCTGGCCGCCTGAGCGCGCCACCGTCAGCGCGCGGGAGCTCGGAGCAGGTCGGGCGCCTCGGTCGGCGGGTGGGTCAGCGCACGAGGGTTCCGGGCCTCCGGTAGGCGACGGCGAGCGCCGGGTAGTACCGGTCGAAGTCGTCGGGCACGGGGGCGCCGGCGAGCACGGCGGCCAGGCGGTCCAGGTAGAGCTCCCACCCCGGGCCGAGGCAGCCGGCGTCGCCGGACGCCCCCAGACGGTGGAGGAAGACCAGGCGGGTGGCGCCCTCGGCCTCGGTGAGGGTCAGCTCGAGGGGCCAGTCGCCGTCCTCGCTGCGCAGCGTGATCCGCAGCCGGTGCGGCGCCGAGCACTCGTGGACGTCCACCGGGTCGGGCTCGGCGCCGTCCTCGGCGGTCATGAGGATCTCGACCCGTCCTGACCCCGGGTCGCCGGTGAGCTGCCCGAACCACCGCGCGAGGCGCTCCGGTGCCGTGAGCGCCGACCACACGTCGTCGAGCGGGAACGGCAGGTCTCTCGCGAAGCGCAGGTACGTGCCGTCGCGGTCGGCCACCACGGCCCCTCGGGGCTCGAGGGAGGGCTGGTCCACGCCGGTGCGCTCCACGGTGTCCACGGTGATCTCCTCGTCCGGCGACGCTGACGACAGGGATGATCCTGGCACGTCCTGAGCGCCGCCTCGACGCGCGAGGCGGTGCCCCGGTGCACCTCCTGGAGCGCGCTCCAGCAGATGATCATGGGGGATCGCCCCCTTCAGCGACCTCGACAGGGGGTGATCGCCCATGATCACCGGTCGGGGAGGCGCGGGAAGGGGTGGATGCCTCGACGAGGATGGACCTCGTGGGGCCAGGGCGAGGCGGGTGACCGTCCCGGGGGTCAGCGCGGCGGCAGCGGTGCGGCGGCCAGCAGCACCTCGGCGGCCTCGCCGGCGGCGCCGGTGCGGCCGGCGTCCGAGACGGCCAGGGCCCTCACCGCGTCGGCGCAGCCGTCGGGGCCCCCGAACTGGAAGCCCAGCTGTGACGCGTACGCCTGGCAGGAGCGGACCTTGGCCGCCACGACCTCGCTGACGTCGACGCCCTGCTCTGCGAGGCCGTCGGGGAGGTCCAGCGGCGAGGCGGCGGCGGGATCGCGGATGACGTAGGGGCTGTCGCGCCACCACGCCCACACGGCGTCCTCGGCGGACCCGCTGACGGCCGTCGCGGCGAGGCCCAGCACCGCCCGGGCCACGAGCACGTGGTCGACGTGCTGACCGAGGGCCTGCGGGGCGAGGACCAGGTCGGCTCCTGCCAGGTGCGGGGCGAGCGCGGGCACGAGGCGATCGACGAGGTCGTCGTCGTCGCGGACGCCGGCGAACAGCTCGCCAGCGCTGTCGTAGCCGCGGTGGGGCGCCTCGGGCAGCGGCAGGTGCACGACGTCCTCGACGCCCAGGTGCCCCATCGCGGCAACGTCCTCGCCGCGGCGCAGGGCCATGTAGTCCACCTCGGGGCCGAGGCCCTTGTCCGTCTGGCACGCCAGGGCGAAGCCGGCCGGGCCGGCCACCGTCGCGGTCAGCGCGGTGACCACGCGCACGTGCCAGCCGTCGTCGGCCAGGCGCGCCAGGAGACCACCGACGGAGAACGCCGCGTCGTCCAGGTGGGGCGAGACCGCGACGGCAAGCCGGCTCTCGCCCGCGGAACGGCCGCTCACAGCAGGTGCGGCGCCGCGCGGAAGCGGCAGTCGAGGTCGCGGCCGCTCGGCTGGCTCCAGCCGTCGTCGGGGGCGGTGCCGGCGAGGTCGTCGTAGACCGCCTCGATGCGGTCGGTCAGCGCCGGCCACGACCAGCGCTCGCGCACCTCGGCCAGCGCGGTGGTGGCCAGGCGGGCGCGCAGCCCGGCGTCGTCGAGCACCCGCTCCAGGGCCTTGGCCAGCGCACCGACGTCCTGCGGCGGGACGAGCAGCGCGTTCTCGTCGTCGCGCAGGCAGTCCACGACGCCGACGACCGCGGTGGAGACGATGGGCAGCCCGGTGGCCATGGCCTCGAGCACGGTGTTGGAGAAGCCCTCGCTCTCCGTCGGGGAGACGAACACGTCGCCGCGCTCGTACACCGCCGGCGCCTCGTCGTAGGAGCAGTAGCCGGTCTCCTCGACGACGTCGCGCAGACCCAGCTCGAGCACCCGCTGCGCGACGGCGCCGGTGTCGGGGCCCACCCCGGAGACGACCAGGCGCAGCGCGCGCCCGCGGGCGACGAGGTCGGCCACCGCGTCGAGCAGCACGAGCACGCCCTTGCGCGCGTCGACGCGGCCGTGGAAGAGCAGCGTGGGTACCTCGCCGACCTCCCCGATCGCTCGGCCGGGCCGCGGGACGAAGTGGTCCGTGGTCGTCGCTCCCCCGACGACGGTGAAGCGCTCGCGCGCGGTGCCCAGGCGCCCGACCACCTCCTCGGCGAAGGAGTCGGACCCGATGAGCACCGCGCCGGCGTGGTCGAGCACCGCGGTCATCGCCTCGCGGTGGGTCTCGCAGCAGCTGCCGACCCAGTGGCCGTCGCCGCCCTGGATGCTCACGAGGTTGGGGACGCCGGTGCGGGCGCTGACCTCGAGCGCGGCGTAGCCGTTGGGATAGGCGTACTGGGCGTGGACCAGGTCGAAGGGCTTCTCGGCGTGGGCGTCCAGCACGGCCTCGACCATCGCGTCGACGTCGCGCTCGAAATCCGCGGGGCGGCCGCGGGTGACCTCCTGCTCGCCGAGGGACTCCAGGGGGATCACCTCGACGCCGTCGGGCACGCGCTCCGCCGGCGGGGGGCCGCCGCCGTAGATGGCGGTGCCCGCCGGGTCGCCGCGGTACTGGCTGACCATGACGACGTCGTGGCCGCGGGCGACCAGCTGGGTGAGCAGCTGCTCGGCGTACACGCTCATGCCGGACACCGCCGGCCAGTAGCGGCGGGACACGAGGGCGATCCTCATCGGGGGGTCCCTCCCAGCTCGGCCAGCGGGATCGGGGCGGTGGACGGCGGACCCGCCAGCAGGTGGTCGAAGAAGGCGAGCACGTGGTCGCGGGTGACGCCCGGGCCGTGCTCGAAGGGGGTGAAGACGTGCTCGAAGTCGAGCTCGGCGAGCACCTCGCGGTAGCGGCGGACCTCGCCGCGGCCCATGGGGATCGCCACCTCGTAGCCCTTGTGGACGCTCAGGGCCCGTGCGCGGTCGGCTCCGGGGTCGACCTCGACCTTGAGCACGTCGCCGCAGAACAGCGCGCCGCGCACCGCGTCGTGGACGACGAGCTGGCCGGGGAAGTGCCCGCCGACGAGGTGCGCGGTGATCCTGGGAGCCAGGGTGACGGGCTCGTCGACGGGGCACGTCACGCGGAACGCCGACGTCCACGTGAGGTCCGGGACACCGACGGCGACCACGCCGGGGCGCAGCGCGTCCTGCAGGCGCCACGCGGCGCCGTAGGTGTGGGGGTGGGTGAGGGCGAGGGCGCCCAACGACGCGACGCCGTCGCCCCCGCGCAGGCGCTGGAGCCCCGCGTCGTCGTACCAGGGCGCGGCGTCCACACCCACCTGGGTCAGGCCGCCGGCGCCGTCGTCGGTCGTGATGACCCAGCCGACGTTGTCGACGCCGAACCGCGGGCTGCTGCGGTGCGCGCGCACGCCGGGCACGCCGGTCCCCTGCTCACCGGAGTCCTCCTGGACCGAGCACTCCAGGCGGGCGTCGACCTCCTCGGGGGTGGCGAAGTCCCACCCGTCGGCGGGCAGGCCGGCGCGCACGTCGACGCACGCCGGGCAGCCGGGGGGCGGGGCCGGCGAGGCGCCGGTGGCGCCGGTAGCAGGGAACCACCGCTGCCAGAACCCGCAGCGCGCGCACGCCCAGGGCTGGAGGCCGCCGAGCCCGGGCATGTCTGCCATGGAGGCGGCAGGGTTCGCGGCGACGACGTCGTCGGGGCGCCCCTGCACCGGGGCCGAGGCGGCGCGGGTGTAGCCACCGGTGGTGGTCGTCTCGTCGGTGCTCATCGCGCGCCCTCCAGGGAGCTGGTCGTCTCCGCCGCGTGCAGCGCGGCGATCGTGGCGGGGACCATGACGTCGGCCCGGTGGCTGTCGCGGGAGAGCTCCACGGAGACCAGGCGGTCGTAGCCCACGTCGCGCAGGGCGGTGAGGACGGCGGGCACGTCCACGTCGCCCTCCCCGATCGGCAGGTGCTCGTGCACGCCGCGGGCCATGCCGTCCACGGCGACGGCGCGCAGGTGCGGGCCCCAGGCACGCACGGCGTCCTGCGGCTCCAGGTCACCGGCGACGACGCAGTGGCCGGTGTCGAGCGCCAGCCCTAAGGTCTCCGGGAAGCCGGCCGCGGACAGCGCGTCGAGGAGACGCTGGTAGTCACCGGTGTGCTCGACGAGCATCCCCGGCTCCGGCTCGAAGGCGCAGGTGATGCCGCGCTCGCCGGCGCGGGCGAGCACCTCGCCGACGCCCTCGACCAGCCACCCCCACGCCTGCTCCCTCTCCACGCGGGCGGCGGGGACCCCGGCCCAGAAGGACACCGCCTCGGCGCGCAGGCCTGCGGCGACGTCGAGGGCGCGGGTGAGGAAGTCGACGCGGCGGGCTCGCCCCGCGGCGTCCGCGGTCACCAGCGTGGGCTCGTGCTTGGCGGAGGGGTCCATGAGGAAGCGCCCGCCCGTCTCGACCATGACGCCGAGCCCGCGCTCCTCGAGCTCGCGGGCGAGCGCAGCGGTCCGGGCGTCGAGGTCGGGCGCGAAGGGGTCGAGGTGCCCGTGGTCGAGGGTGAGCGCGACGCCGTCGTAGCCGTGGCGCACGAGCAGGTCGAGCGCGTCGCCCAGCCGGTGGTGGGCGAGGCCGTTGGTGTTGTACGCGTACCTCAGCCGGGTGACGGGGCCCACCGCTCAGCCCACCGCCGCGGACAGCGCGGGGGCGCTCGCCCGGGCCTCCGCATCGCGCAGGTGCTCGATGGCGCGCGGGACCAGCACGTCGGCGCTGCCGGCGCTGGAGGAGAGCTCGGCGCTGACCAGCCCCGTGTACCCGACGCGGCGCAGCGCCGCGAGGACGGCGGGGAGGTCGAGGTCGCCCTCGTCGAAGGGCAGGTGCTCGTGCACCCCGGTGCGCATCCCCGAGACCGACGCCGCCCGCAGGTGCGGTCCCACGAGGTCCACCGACTCCACGGGCCACGGCGGCCCGGTGACCTGGCAGTGGCCGGTGTCCAGGGCGACGCCGAGCTCGGGAACCTGCGCCTGCAGGCGCAGGTAGTCGTGCGCGTCCTCGACGACGTGGAGCGGCTCCGGCTCGATGGCCAGGGCCACCCCGCGATCGCGCGCCTCGGGCAGCACCGCCTCGACGCCCTCGACGAGCCAGTCCCAGGCCTTGGCGCCGTCGATGCTGACGCCCGGCACGCCCGCGAAGAACGGCACCGCCTCGGCCTGCAAGCTCTGTGCGACCCGCACCGCGCGCCGCAGGAAGTCCGCGCGCACCGCACGGCGCTCGGGGTCCGGGCTGACGAAGGTCGGCTGGTGCTTGGCCCGGGGGTCGAGGAGGAAGAACGCACCCGTCTCGATGACGCACGCCAGCCCCAGCTCGCGCAGGCGGGCCCCGATGCGGGCGAGCTCGTCCTCGGCTCCCGGCGCGAAGGGGTTCGCGCGGCCGTGGTCGAGGGTCAGGGCGACGCCGTCGTAGCCGTTCTCGGCGAGCATCCCCAGGAGGTCGTCGAGGCCGTGGTGGGTGAGCCCGTTGGTGTTGTACGCGTAGCGCAGGGCCGGCGCCCCGTCCGCCGCCGAGCCCGCCGCCCCGGCCGCCGCGGTCGCCACCTCAGCGCTCCCCGCGGGCGAGGGCCGCGGTGTGCCGGCTGGGCTCGCGGTAGAGGGGGTAGAGGTCACCGACCGTCGCGTCCACGCCGTCACGGTCGAGCCACGCCGGCCCGCCGAGGCGCTCCTCCGCGGCGCCGGTGAGCAGCACCCGCGCCCAGCCGGCGCCCTCGGGGCGCTCCCCCACGGCGACGAGCTCGGCGCCCTGACCCTGACCGCGGGCCAGGAGCTTGGCGACGCCGCGCTCCCCGATCCGCTTGTAGCTCATCGTCTCGACCTCGAGGCCGGGGACGACGGCCTTGACGGTCACGACGTCGCCGCGGGTGAACTCGGAGAACAGCACGTCCATCCCCTCCTCCGCCAGCCGCGAGACGACGAGGTCCAGGCCGGCCTCGGGCGTGGGCACGGGCGTCGACGGCAGGTCGGTGAAGGCCACGGTCGAGCGCTGCGAGAGCACGGTGGGCCGCAGCAGGTCCACCAGCTCGGCGGCCGAGAGCTTGTTCCAGGCCAGCATGGCGTCCATGGCCCGCGGCTCCTCGATGCCGTGGTCGCCGCTGGCGTCCCCGCCCTCGTAGGCGGCGACGAAGCGGTCCATGTAGCCCTCGGGGGCGATCGCGCGGACCGCGTCGAGGGGGCCGTGCATGAAGATCTTCCGGGCCCGCGCCGAGGCGTACTCGAGCAGGGCCTTGCGCACCGCGCGCTGGGCGTCGGGGTGCGCGGCCTCACCGCAGGCCGACGCGGCGATCGGCACGTCGTCGTCGAGCCCGTCGCGGGCGATCCCCACGCAGTAGACGTCGGGGATGCCGAGCTGGGTGGTGGCGAGCTTGACGATCGGGTCGATGCCGGAGGCGCGCAGCCGCTCCAGGGTCTCCAGGGCCGCGGGGTCGGTGAGACCGTCGAGGTCGATGACCACGCCGGCGTCCATCGCCCGGAACGTGGTGCCGTTCCCGTCGCGCTGCAACAGCTCGCCGAGGGCGTGGCCGAGCGCCTGCTCACGGGAGAGACCGGCGCCCTGGCCGTTGGTGATGGGGGTGACGATCCACCCACCGGGCGGCGGCCCGCCGGGCAGCTCGCCGTCGTGGGACCCGACCATCTCGGCGGGCACCCACACCCGCGCGCCGTCGCGCAGCCGGGTCATGGGCAGCCACTGCAGGGGCCGCGAGGACGTGTAGTCGCTGCCGGCCTCGAGGGCGAGGGTCAGCGGGTCGGCCACGGCGTCGGAGCCGTGCTCGGCGACCATCTCGTCGTAGGAGGCCGTGGGGCGCTCGCCGTCACCGGCGGCCAGGGTGCCCAGGGCGGACTCCGCGCACTCCCCCCACGCGCTGGTGCGGGCGTCGTCGTACGTCGGGCCGTAGCCGATGCCGCCGGCGGCGCCGGCCTTGCGGGCGCTGGCGTCCTCGTCCATCCGACGCATCACCGACCACACCGGCACGCCGACGCGGTCGAGCCCGTCGAGGGCGAACTCCTCGGTCTGGCCCGACGGCAGGTCGCGGGCGTAGACCTGCCAGGGGGTCAGCCCGACGTTCGCGCTGTCGGCGGTGGTCTGGCTCATCGTGGTCCTCCGGTGGCGATCATCAGCAGGTCGAGGTGGTGCAGGTCCCGCGCCGGGCTCGAGGGCCACGCGCGCTCCCCGCGCCGCGCGGCGGCGTAGTGGGCCACCATCTGCGCGAACGGTGAGGTGAGCGCGTCGAAGGGGACCTCGCGGGGCTCACCGTCGACGGGATGGACGGTGAGGCGGCCCCCGGGGGTCTGACCCATGGTGTTCACGGCCACCGCCATGGCCCTCGTGCCGATCACCTCGAGGCGTCGTCGCGGCAGGGCGTCGGGGGTGTTGTAGCTGACGTGCAGGTCCAGCAGCACGTCGCCAGCGGTCCTCCCGGCGAGCACGGCGCCGTCGTCCACGGCGTAGTCGTGCACCCGGCGCTGGCACAGCGCCACGACCTCCGCGACGTCGTCGCCGCCGAGCAGCACCCCGGTGAGGTCCAGGCCGTGCGGGGCGAGGTCGACCAGCGCCCCGCCGCCGGCGCGCGAGGGGTCCGCGCGCCAGTTGTCGTAGCCCTCCGGCGAGGTGTCCGGGCGCCACGCGGGGTCGGTCCAGCAGCCGTAGGCGATGCGCACCGCGGTGACGGTGCCGAGCTCCCCCGCGGCGATGAGGTCCGCGAGCGCCACGTGCGCGGGGTGGTGGCGCTGGTCGAACGCGGTGGCGTACCCGACGCCGGCGTCCGCGCAGGCCGCGACCATGGCGCGGGCGTCCGCCAGGGTGGTCGCCATCGGCTTCTCGCACAGCACGGGGAGGCCGGCGCCGGCCGCGCTCTCCACGAGCTGGCGGTGCAGGTGGTTGGGAGCGGCGACGTAGACCGCGTCCAGGCCGGCGGCGGTGAAGACCGACTGGTCGTCCGTGCTGGTGCCGGGCGCCTCGCCGCCGGCCGCCACGACCGCGGCTGCGAGGGTGCCGCGGGCGGCGGGCGAGGGGTCGAGCAGCGCGGCGACGCGCGAGGAGGGGTCGCTGGCCATCGCGGGGGCGACGTGGTCGCGCGCCACCCACCCGCAGCCCGCCACGCCCCAGCGCAGGGTGGCCGAGGGGGCCCGCGCCTGGTCGACGGCGGGTTCGACGTCAGCCTCGACGTCGGGAGCTGCGGGGGCGCTCACGACAGACCCGCCGCACGCAGCACCGCGAGCTGCAGGCGCTGCTCCGGGCCGACGTGCACGAGGTCGAGGTCCTCGAGCGCCTGCGGAGCGGTGAAGGCCGCGGCGCGGGCGTGGTGGTGGACCTGGAGCACGCGGTCGAGGGCGTCAGCGGCGTGGAAGGTCTGCGAGAGCGGGTCGTCCGTGCCGCTCCTCAGCGCCAGCAGGGGATGCAGCTCCCCCACGAGCGAGCCGGGCAGCTGCGTGAGCGCCCGTTCCTGGTAGGTCTCCTCCACCGGGTGGCGCAGGTCGCCGAGGAGCACGTCGCCGGCGAACCCGGCGTCCGGCAGCCCGGCGTTGTGCAGGTGGTGGGCGAGCCCGAGGGTGAACGCCCGGGCCGGGTCCGCGCCGAACGCCGGCGCGAGCAGCGCCGCGTAGACGGCCACGGTGGCGCAGTGGTCACCGTGGCTCTCCGGCGGCTCGACGATGATCCGGCGCTGGCCCGGGGCGGTGGCCCCGGCGCGGGGCTGGACGGCGAGAACCCCGACGAAGGCCGGAGCGACCGCGAGGTCGCCCCACGGGGTGCGCGCGGCGAGCCCCTCGCGCCACCAGCGGTCGGAGCCGAGGTCGGCCAGCGGCGCGGCCACGTCGTCGGCCGCGGAGCGCAGCACCGCCACCGCGTCGCCGGTGCTCGCGCCGCCGCCGGTCAGCGCCTCGACGTCCACGCCCGCGAGACGCACCGCGGCGAGCGCACCGGCCACCTCGGCGGCCGCCACGTCGTCGATCGACGTGCCGGCCACCAGCAGCGACCACGAGCGGACGAAGGCCTGCTCGGCGAGCGTGCCCGCGCGGCCGGCGACCCGCAGCCGCTTGGCGTCGGCCACCTGGGCGAGGAGCTCGACGAGACCGGCACGCAGGGATCGCGCCAGGGCGTCGGGGACGACGTCGGCCGTCGGGGCAGCGGTCACCGGGAGCCGGCCTCCGAGCGGTCCGCCAGCGCGGTGAGGTCGACGTCGGCGTCAGTCGCGCCCACGCCCTGGACGCCCTGGGCAGCGTCGCGCCCGGAGACGCCCATCCAGTCGAGGAGGGTCTTCTCCTGGACCAGGAGGGCGTTCTCGACGAAGTCCCCCTCCGGGGTCATGGGCGCCTTGAAGAAGTACCCGAGCTGGGACTGGATGCCGCCCTCCTCGCGCTGCTGCGCGAGGTCGGTGAGCCGGGCCAGCTCGATGATCAGCGGCGCGGCGAGGATGGAGTCGCGGGCGAGGAAGTCGACCTTCATCTGCATCTTCTGGCCGAGGAAGCCGGTGACGTCGATGTTGTCCCAGGCCTCCTTCGCGTCGCCGCGCGGGCGGTAGTAGTCGATGCGCACCAGGTGGTCCTCGACCGGGTACCCGAGGATGGAGTCGAGCACGGCACCCTTGGTGTTGATCTTCGACGCCAGGCTGTCCGGGTCGTCCAGGGCCTGTCCGTCGCGGTTGCCGAGGATGTTCGTGGAGTACCAGCCGTCCACCCGCAGCGCCCGCGAGCGGAACATCGGGGCGAGCACGGTCTTGAGCATCGTCTGGCCGGTCTTGCCGTCCTTGCCGGAGACCGGGACGCCGCGCTGCTCGGCGAGGGTGACGAGCGCCGGGACGTCGGCGGCGAGGCTGGGGGTGAAGTTGACGTAGCCGGCGCCCTCCATGATGGCGGCGTAGGCGTAGACCATCGCGGGGCCGATGGCCGGGTCGTCGTCGTCGAGGCCCTTCTCGAAGGACTCGGGGCTCGCCAGCGCCGGCTCCTCCAGGCTGGGCCAGCGCTCGGTGGAGGCGAGGTGGACGACGACGAGGCCGTCGAGGTCCTTCTCCTCGCGGAAGCGGCGCAGGTCAGCGCGGATCACCTCGGACTGGGCGCGCAGGCCGTCGGCCACGACGACGTTCGCGCCGGTGACGTTGCGGCAGAACTCCTCGCTGCCGGCGGCCGCCCACGGGGTGATGGCCTCGAGGGATGAGCTGACGGCGCCCAGCTGGTCACGGTCGAGCACCCCGTGCACCGAGGCGGCCTTGGCGAGGGAGTCCCCGGAGAGGTCCCAGCCGCCGAAGACCAGGTCGGTGTAGTCAGCCAGGCCGTCGACGCTGGCACCGAGCTCGGCGAACGGCAGTCCTTCGAGGCCGCCGGCGCCCATGCGCAGCAGCTCGACGCCGGCGACGGCGGTGGTGGCCACCGCACCGCCGAGGCCGACGACGGCGACGCCGACGGAGCGTCGCGGCGACGGACCGTCGTGGTCAGCTCGCTCAGTGATGACGGTGGGCGTGGTGGAAGCAGTCACGGTGGTCCTCCTCGAGAAAGGTGGGCGCGAACGACGCGCTCGACGCGTCGTGGGCCGCGAGGTGCGGCGGTGCGTCTGTGGTGACCGTATGAGCGCTGTGCGTGGTCGGCCACCCGAGACGATGACGCGCCGACGACGTGATCGACCTCACGGGGGACCAGGCTCGGCGGTGCGTGACCCGCCAGGCAGCAGAAGGCGCCGCCACCCCGGAGGGGTAGCGGCGCCAGCGGGCGTGCTACTCGCCGATCTTGGCGTCGGCGGCCTGCTCGCCCTTCTCGATCTTGTCGGCGCCCTTGCCGCCGGTCTTGTCCTCGGCCGCGTCCCCGGCCTTCTGGATCCCCGCGTCCGAGGCCTTCTCGGTCATGTCGCCCATGCCCATGGTCATCTCCTTCGATCGACGTCCGGGCAGGTGGTCCTGCCCGGGGCTCAGTGTGCGTGCCCGGACCACGAGATCGCCAGCGCGGGCGACCGCTGGGGTGCCGGAGACCTGGCAGGACCACGCCGTCATCGTGGTCGGCGCACCCGGATCGGGCCCTTGGCGCTGGAGGGGTCCACCACACGACCGCCCTGGGTGATCTCCGCGCTGCCGTCCGCCACCAGGCGGCGGGCCGCGGCGCGGGCAGGCTCCATCAGCTCGCGCCAGCCCTCCCCCACCATCCCCAGGTCCGCGGCGGCGGCGCGCGCGGCCTCGCTGGGGCAGATCGAGGACGTCGCCGACCGGGCGTCGAGCAGGCGGGTGGTCGCCGCGTCCAGCGCCGCGTCGACCTCGCGGGCGGCCGACGAGCCCCCGCGCCGCCGGCAGGCGTCGGAGCAGTACCGCACCTGCTCCCAGTCGCGCTCCCACTTCTTGCGCCAGGTGATGGTGCGCCCGCACACCGCGCAGCCCTTCGTCGCCGGCGCTCCTGCCGGGCCGCCGCGCCCGCCGGCAGCGCCCCGGCCGCCGGGCGCGCGGCGGTCACCCACCGGAGCCGCCACCGGTGCCGCCGTCGGTGCCCGCGCCGGGGTAGACCCTGGTGAAGCGCTCCAGGACCACGGGCCAGTCCTCGGCGTC
>JARIBR010000336.1 GCA_029258695.1 Quadrisphaera sp. | reverse complement strand
GCCAATCCTCGGCGCGCGGCCATCCGGCTGGCCGCCACCGTTCCCTACGCGGTGCTGTCAGGGCTGGGCGGCGCCCTGGTGCTGGGGCCCCTGACCGGCGCCATCACCGGCCACCTGCTGGACCTGTGGGTGCTGGGCACGCTGCTGGTGCTGGCCGCGGCCACCGTCACCATGGCCTTCCAGGTCCTGCTGGGGGTGCTGGGCATCGGGCTGACCGTCGTGGTCTTCGTCGTCCTCGGCGGCCCGAGCGCCGGGGGGGCGTACCAGTGGCCGCTCCTGCCGCCGCTGTGGGCCACGATCGGCCCGCTGCTGCCCAACGGTGCCGGCGTGGACGCGCTGCGCCGCAGCGTCTACCTCGAGGGGAACGGCGTGGCGGCGCCCCTGCTGCTCATCGCCGGGTGGGCGGTGGCCGGAGCGGTGGTCACCCTGGCCGCGGCGCACCTGCGCCACCGGCGCGACGGCGCGCTGCGGGGCGCGGCCGGCCCCGACGCGCCGGCCGCCACGGCCGCCCCTCAGGGAGGCGCCGAGCCCCGGTCGGCCTCCTGAGCGACGACCTCGTCGGCGTCGGCGAGGCGCCTGAGCCCCGCGACGGTGCGGGCGGTCCGCTGGTTGGCGGCGAGGAGGTCCGTGTGCCGGGCGGTGAAGGCCCAGTAGCCGGCGGTGAAGGGGCACGCGTCGGGACCGGTCCGCTTCTTCGGGTCGTACCGGCACGGTCTGCAGTAGTCGCTCATCCGGTCGATGTACGCGCCGCCGGACCAGTAGGGCTTGGTGGCCAGCACCCCGCCGTCGGCGTGCTGGCTCATGCCGACGACGTTCGCGACCATCACCCAGTCGTAGCCGTCGACGAAGACCTCGTGCATCCACGCGGTGAGCTGCTGGGGGCTCCACCCGCGCTGGAGGGCGTAGTTGCCGAGCACCATGAGGCGCGGGATGTGGTGGACCCACCCGTGGTCGCGCACCCCCGCGAGGACGTCGGACAGGCACCGGGCACCGACCTCACCGTCGGCGTCGAGGTCGCGCCACCAGTCCGGCAGGTCGCCGTGGTGGTCCAGGGCGTTGCGCTCGCGGTAGTCCTCCCCCAGGTACCAGTAGAGGTGCCAGACGTAGTCGCGCCACCCCACCACCTGGCGGACGTACCCCTCGACGCTGGCCAGGCGCAGACCCCGCTCGCGGTGGGCCGCCTCGGCGCGGCGGGCGACGTCCACCGGGTCGAGGAGCCCGAGGTTCATCGCCGGGGACAGCGCGGAGTGCGCCATCCACGGGTCGCCGGCGAGCATGGCGTCCTCGACGGCCCCGAAGGCCTCGAGGCGATGGGCGAGGAAGTGCTCGAGCGCCGCGCCGGCCTCGCTCGCGGTCACGGCGAACTCCCGCGGCCCGTCCTGGCCGACGAAGCGGGCGGGCCCCAGCGGGTGGTCGGTGTCGGCCGACAGCGCGTCGAGGTCGGCGCGCACCCCGGCGTCCACGTCGTCCTCGACCGGCCACCACGGCGGGGGCAACCCGGCGGCGGCGCCGCTGCTCTGCGCCAGGGTGGCCACCTTCTTCGGCGGCGGCTCGCGGTTCTGCGCGTCGTAGTTCCAGGAGCCACCCAGGGGCTCTCCCCCGGCGTCGAGGAGCAGGTGGTGGTGGCGGCGGACCTCTCGGTAGAAGTCCTCCATGAGCAGCCGCCTGCCGGGACGGCGTACGTCGGCCCACGCCGCGAACTCCTCCTCGGAGACGGCGAACCCGCGCGAGGGCAGCACCTGGGAGACCAGGCCCTCGCGCTGCAGGCGGCGCACCAGCCGGCGGGCGCCCCACGTGGTCGGCTCGACGACGGTGACGGGTGCCTGCACGGTGACGCCCGCGGCGAGCAGACCCTCGCGGTACGTGGCGGCCCGCACCAGCGTGGCGCGCTCCCCCAGCTCGGCGGCCCGGTGGCGCAGCGCCGAGAGCACCAGGTGAGCCTTGCGGCGGTGGTTGCGGCGGCGGCGGAAGACGTCGGTGGACTCGACGAGCACCACGTCCTGCTGATCGCCCCCGCCGTCGTCGTCGCCGTCGCCGTCGCCGTCGAGGAAGTGCGGGCCCAGCTGGTCGGCGAAGATCCATCGCCGCGGGGTGCTCATCGCCCCATCGTGGGCGCTGCGCCCCGGCAGCACCCGTCGAACGCGCCCGGCTCAGGCCCTCGGGGACGGCTCAGCGCTCAGCCCGGCTCAGCCTTCGGCCCGGCCAGCGCTCGGCCCGGCTCAGCGCTCGGGGGCGGGGTCGGTGCTCGCGGGGCCGTCCCCGGCGTCGGGCGGCGGAGCGGTGCTGCTCTGCGTCGACGGCCCGACCGCGCCGGCCTCCGCCGAGGCCGGTGACCCGCCGCTCGGCGCCTCCTCGCCCCGCGCCTGCTCGGCGCCGGTGGCCCTCTGCGAGCCGCCCGCGGACGACCCGCCGGAGGAGCGGCGACCCGGGGCACCGCGAGACGCCTGGGCCTCGCCCTCGCGGGCGCTGCGCCCGCCCGGCGGGCGCCCGGGCTCCGTGCTCGTGCGCTCGGCCTCCGCGCTGGCGGCCTCCGCCTCGGCCTGCGCGGCGGCGACGGCCTCGGCCGGGTCCAGCAGCGAGGAGCCCTGCGTCCTCAGCGGCGGTCGGTCGGCGCCCTTCGCCGGCCCGTCACCGCCGGAGCGCGAGGCCCACGACGCCCCGTCGCCCTCGCCGCCCATCGCCGCCCCGATGCCGGACAGCGCCTTGGTCAGCTCGGCCGGGATGACCCACAGCTTGCTCGCCTCGCCCTGCGCCAGCTGGGGCAGCACCTGCAGGTACTGGTACGCCAGCAGCGCCGGGTCGGGGTCGCCGCGGTGGATGGCGTCGAAGACCGTCGCGATGGCCTGCGCCTCGCCCTGCGCCCGGAGCACGGCTGCCTGGGCCTGGCCGTCGGCGCGCAGGATCTGCGACTTCTGCTCGCCCTCCGCGGTGAGTATCTGGGACTGCTTCTCGCCCTCTGCGGTGAGGATGACCGCGCGGCGGTCGCGCTCGGCGCGCATCTGCATCTCCATCGCCCCCTGCACGGACTGGGGCGGGTCGATGGACTTCAGCTCCACGCGGTTGACGCGGATGCCCCAGCGTCCCGTCGCCTCGTCCAGCACGCCGCGCAGCTGCCCGTTGATCTGGTCGCGGCTGGTGAGGGTCTGCTCGAGGTCCAGCGAGCCGATGACGTTGCGCAGCGTGGTGACGGTGAGCTGCTCGATGCCCTGGATGTAGTTGGCGATCTCGTAGGTGGCCGCCCGCGGGTCGGTGGGCTGGAAGTAGATGACGGTGTCGATGCTCACCACGAGGTTGTCAGAGGTGATCACCGGCTGGGGCGGGAAGGACACGACCTGCTCGCGCAGGTCCACCCTGGCGCGCACCCGGTCCACGGCGGGCACCAGCAGGTGCAGACCCGCCTCGAGGGTGCGCGAGTAGCGGCCCAGGCGCTCGACGATGAGGGAGGAGGCCTGGGGCACGATCCTCACCGCGCGGATCACGGTCAGCGCCACGACCACCAGCAGGATGACCAGGACGATGGTGAGCAGGGTCGAGGTGTCCATCAGGGTGCGTCTCCGTCGGGTGGTGGGGGATCGGGGTCTGCCTGGCGGTCCTGCGGGCGCGGCGCCTCGGTGCCGGAGCCCGCCGCGGCGGGCTCCACGACCGCCGTGGCGCCGTCGATGGTGACCACCCGCACCCGGGCGCCCACGTCCAGGGTGGAACCCGGCCCGCTGCGGGCGCTCCACTCCTCACCGGCGAGCTTGACTCGCCCGCCGAGGTCGTCGACGGCCGAGAGCACCAGCGCGGTGCGTCCCACGAGCGCGGCGGTCCCGGAGGGGACCATCTCCTGCTGCGCGCGCAGCCGCGCGAGGACGCGCGGGCGCGCCAGCGTCAGCAGACCGACGGCCAGCACCACGGCGACGACCACCTGCACCACGAACGGGCCCCCCGCGAGCGCCACGCCGGCGCCGCCGAGGGCGGCGACGACGAGGGTGAGGAAGACGAGGTCGAGGGTGAAGACCTCACCGACCCCGAGCGCGAAGGCGGCGATCACCCACCAGAACCAGGCCATGATCGAAGCCTAGGCGGTGGTGCGGGGAGCGGCGCGCGCCGACATCCGCCCGCCCTCGCGCTGGAGCCTCACGCTGACGCCGAAGGCCTCGGACAGCGACTCGGACGTGAGGGCCTCCTCGGCGGGACCGGCCACGACCAGGCGCCCGGCGCGCAGGAGCGCCGCGTGGGTCATGCCCTCGGGGACCTCCTCGACGTGGTGGGTCACCAGCACCATGGCCGGGGCGCTCAGGTCGGCGGCCAGCTCGCCGGTGCGCGCGACGAGGTCCTCGCGCCCGCCGAGGTCCAGCCCGGCCGCGGGCTCGTCGAGCAGGAGCAGCTCGGGGTCGGACATCAGCGAGCGGGCGAGCAGCACCCTGGCGGCCTCGCCGCTGGACAGCGTCCCGAAGCGCCGGTGCGCGAGGGCGCGGGCGCCCATCTGGTCCAGGAGCCCCAGCGCGCGGTCGGTGTCGCCGTCCTCGTAGGCCTCCTTCCAGCGCCCGACCACCCCGTACGCCGCGGTGACCACCACGTCGAGCACGGCCTCCGCGGGCGGCACCTGCGCGGCGAGGGCCGCCGAGGACAGGCCGATGCGCGGGCGCAGCTCGAAGACGTCGACCTTCCCGAGCCGCTCGCCGAGGACCCACGCCCTGCCCCCGCTGGGGTGCGCCCTCGTCGCGGCGACCTGCAGCAGCGTGGACTTCCCGGCCCCGTTGGGGCCCATCACCACCCACCGCTCGCCCTCCTCGA